>CAYFIG010000024.1:10656-14499 GCA_964342905.1 uncultured bacterium | reverse complement strand
ATGAGCCCAACGAGCTACCGGACTGCTCCACCCCGCGGTGACGCCTCTTTCTTACCTTAAAGACTGGCGGCCTGTCAACCCTACCGGCGGGCAACGAAGTGGGTGGAGAAGACCCGGTCACGACCGCGGAAGGTTGGCCAGGTCTCCGGCGCAGAGTACGTCCAACGGCCGGGGAAGCGCCCCCGTAACCCGTTCCGCGGGAGGGAGCTGAAAGCCAGCAAACCGGCAAACAGCAAGGGCCGCCTCGTTCAGGAAGAAGCTCTCTGAGCCCCCACTCCCTAGGCGACACACCGCGACCCAGGCCCGGTCGAGGGTCTCGGCAAGGGGCTCCAAAACCGGGCTCTGATCCAGGAATTCCAAGTGACGCCGGTGGCGCACTTGATCAAAGGCCACACGGAGTCTCTCGCTCCATGTATTGCCAGCTTGGGCCGTGAAGCTGAAGACTGGCTCTGTCATGACGGGAAAGCGAGCTCGAGGTCGCCCTTACGCTCTCCGGACCACCCGGTCGGTCTTGGCGGGCTCGTATTGCCCGGTCCGAAGAAGAGCGAAGAGCACGCGCCAGGCCCCGCGCGTGGCCAGGAGCCAGTAGGTCTGGCAGCGGAAGATCCCCCAGAACTTCTCCCTGAAGCTCCTCCGCCTGAAATCCACGGGCCTCGGCAGGTAGGGCGTTAACTCTTCGAGCACCCGCTGGCTCACGATCCCGCCCACCCAGATGGAGAGCCCCAGCGCGGCGGAAGGCAAGACCACGGCCGGGACGAAGAGCCAGGGGTCATCCCGGTAGAGGTAGGCAAGCTGCCAGCCCATGTAGCCGAGCACCGGGTACACCAGAGCCGCAATCGGCCACTCGACCACCTTGTTACCCATGTGCCGGCAGAGCTGGGCGAGGTTGAAGGCCGAGGGCCGGGCCCGCCAGGCTCGCCAGAGGTGGCGCGCGTCGTCCAGCACCCCTTTGTACCAGCGCGCGTTCTGGTGAATGACCTTCTCCGGGGTCTCCGGCAGGTCCGTCAGTTCCAGCATGGGGAGCGCCCGGATCAGCACCCCCCGCATCCCGAGGTTATAGCCCAGCGTGGAGTCCTCGGTGGCGCCGTCGGTCGGGAACCCTCCCAGCGCTTGGAGTGTATCGAGCCGGACGAACTGGTTGTGGCCGAGGCAGATCTGGGAGCGGCGGAGAAAAAGCTCGAACGCGGGGCGGATCAGCCTCGCGGCCCATGGCAGCCGGCGGCAGAGGGCCTCGAGGATCCTGACGCGCTTGACCTCGTTCAGCAGACGAGCGATAGAGACGCGCATGAAGATGGAGGATTGCTGGATTGCGCAGATCCGGCTCCGGAGGTTGAGCCGATCGAAGTTGGCCACCGAGAGCGTCACGCCCTGGTAGGCGAGGGCCCCGCGACCGGCCAGCTCCTCCTGCGCGATCCAGGAATAGACATTGGGATCCGGGAGCGAGTCGGCATCCGACACCCCCACGAAGTGCCGCGCGGGGTCGAACGTCTCGCCGAGCAGTTCCCGCAGGAATTCGGGCCTGAGCGCCCAGTTGAGCTGATGGGCCTTCCGGCCGGCCCCGGGCATCGCGATCTGCCAGAGCATCTTTTGCTGATAGGGCGGAAGCTCAGCACGAAACCGACGGACGATCTCCCCCGTCGAGATCTCCATGGCCAGGTGGGGCGCGACCTCCTCCTCTTCCTTGGTCACCACCACCACGTGGAGCTTCCCGTGCGGGTAGCGGGAGGTCAGGAGCGCCCGGAGCGTCGCTGCAATCTCGGGCTCCTCGTAGGCCGGGACTAGATGGAGGAAGATAGGGGCCCGGTCATCCCGCTCCAGGGCCTCTTCGGTTGGAAGCGCTTCCCGGCGCGCGTAGGCGGCCTCAACGAATTCGCGAGTGGTCCGCATCCCCTTCCAGTCCACCAGGAGCTTGAAGACAGCGCGGAAGTTGAAGAAGAACGCCAGCGCGAACAGGAACGGGATCAGCAGGTCCATCGTCAGCAGGTCCTTTCCGGGGTGGCGGGCGCGGACGGGAATTTCAGCACCTTTTCCCCTTTTTTCACGTAGCCGAGTTCCTCACGGGCGAGCTTTTCGATCTGGGCCGGATCCTCGCGCAGCCGGTCCACGGTATGGGTGAGGCAGTCAGTTTCGGCGCGACGAAGCTGGAGCTCATGTTCGAGGGCGTTCACTTCCCGCTTCATCTGCCAGACCCGGACCACGCCGTTGCCGCCGTACGCCAGGAGTAGAGCCACGGCGAGCGCCAGCGCTCCGGTGGCCAGGAGCCGGCCTCGCTTCACCGTGCCCTCCCGCCGAAAATCTTTCGGCCTGGCCAGGCGGCAGCCGGCCCCAGTTCCTCCTCGATCCGGAGGAGCTGGTTGTATTTGGCGGTCCGCTCCGCGCGTGCCAGCGACCCCGTTTTGATCTGGCCCGCGTTGACCGCCACAGCCAGGTCAGCGATAAACGGGTCTTCGGTCTCTCCCGACCGGTGGGAGACCACCGTGCCATAGCCCGCCTGCTTGGCCAGCCGGATGGCCTCCAGGGTTTCGGTGAGGGTGCCGATCTGGTTCACCTTGATCAGCACCGCGTTGGCCACCTCTCTTTGGATCCCTTCCTTGATGATGGCTGGGTTGGTGACGAAGACGTCGTCGGCCACGAGCTGAACTCGCGTACCGAGGCGACGGGTAAGGGTGACCCACCCGTCCCAGTCCTCCTCCCCCAGCCCGTCCTCGATGGAGCAGATCGGGTAGCGGCCGAGGAGCGACTCGTAGAAGGCGATCATCTCATCGCTGGTGCGCGTCGCGCCCTCGGTGCGAAGCCGGTAGGTCCCGTCACGCCAGAACTCGCTGGCCGCCGCGTCGATGGCCAGAAGCACATCCTCGCCCGGCCGATACCCGGTGCGCTCGATCGCCAGGAGGAGGAAGTCCAGCGCCGCGGTGTTGGAGCCGAGGGCGGGGGCGAAGCCTCCCTCGTCGCCCACCCCGGTGGCGAGCCCCTTGTCGCTCAGCAGGCCGCGGAGGGTGTGGAAGACTTCCGCGCCCATCCTGAGCGCTTCGGCGAAGCGTGGGGCGCCCGCCGGCACCAGCATGAACTCCTGGATATCCAGCCCGTTGTCGGCATGGACGCCACCGTTGATGACGTTCATGAGCGGGACAGGCAGGAGCCGGGCGTCGGAGCCACCCAGGTACTGGTAGAGCTGGACCCCTGTCGCGTTCGCCGCCGCCCGGGCCACTGCCAGGGAGACGCCGAGAATGGCATTGGCTCCAAGGCGCGACTTGTTCGGGGTGCCGTCGAGAGCCACAAGCTTCCGATCCACCGCCGACTGTTCGGAAGCCTCCATCCCGGCGAGCTCGGAGGCGATCACCTGCGCCACGTTTCGGATGGCGCGCAGCACGCCCTTGCCATGATAGCGCTTCGCATCCCCGTCCCTGAGCTCGAGAGCCTCGCGCTTGCCCGTGGAGGCGCCCGACGGCACGGCAGCCCGGCCGGAGGCTCCGCTCTCGAGGGTAACCTCTACCTCGATCGTGGGGTTTCCCCTGGAGTCAAGGATCTCGCGTGCGTGGACCTTGACGATGGCTGACACGCTAGGCTCCTTGTTCGTCTCCCGAGCCGTGACAAGAACCGAGCAGATCAAGGACGCAGGGCGGGTACCCACGAAGTGGGTGCGACCGGAGGCGTACTCCCCGTACGTTGAGGATCGGCGACGACCGAGGACGCAGAGATGCGACGGTTATTGGCACGGCGCTAGCTTACCACACCGCGAGGCGCGCAACCACGGATCGGACAGCGGGAAGCCCCCCTTCGAGGTAGACCGCCCCCAGGACGGCCTCGAACGCGGTCGCGAGCAGCGACTCTTTCTCCCGGCCT
>CAYFIG010000024.1:0-10646 GCA_964342905.1 uncultured bacterium | reverse complement strand
GGTTATTGGCACGGCGCTAGCGCCTCCGTTCGAGGATGAAATCCGCCAGGGCGATGATGGGAGTGGCGGAGACCCCCAGCGGTTTCAGGGCGGACTTCGCCTCCTCGACGAGCGCCTTTGCCCGGACCCGGGAGGCTTCCAGCCCGAACTGCCCGGGATAGGTCACCTTCTTCTTTCGCCGGTCGCTTCCCGCTGTCTTTCCCAGCTCCTCCAAGCTCCCCTCCTCGTCCAGGATGTCATCCACGATCTGGAACGCGAGGCCGAGCCGTGCCCCTGCAATGCTCATGGCATCGAGCACCTCTTGTGGGGCCCCAACTAAGAGGGCTCCGGCCCGAAGGGAGGCGCGGATCAGCGCCGCGGTCTTATGGGTATGGATGTACTCCAGGGTTTCGGCGCCGACCGAACGCCCCTCGGACTGGACGTCCACGACCTGGCCCCCGATCATCCCGAAGGTGCCCGCGGCCTCCGTGATCTCGGCGAGGATCTCCCTGAGCCGGCCAGGATTCCGGGCAGCAGTCGTTGCCCGCCCTCCGGCGAAGTTTTCGGCCAGGAGCCTAAAGGCCAGGGTGAGCAAGGCGTCTCCCGCCAGGATCGCAATGGCCTCACCGAAGACCTTGTGGCTGGTCGGGAGACCGCGACGGTAGTCATCGTCGTCCATGGCGGGGAGATCGTCGTGGATCAGGGAGTAGGTATGGATCAGCTCCATTGCGCAGGCCGTCGGCATGACGTCCTCGGCTGAGCCCCCGGCCGCCTCAGCCCCGGCGATGACCAGGATGGGACGCAACCGCTTGCCGCCGGCAAAGACGCTGTAGCGCATGGCCGCGTGGATCGCGGACGGGTATGCATCGGCCTTCGGCAGCAAGCGATCCAATGCCTCGTCAACGAGCCTGCGACGCTCGGCCAGGTACCCCTCGAGGTCAACGCTCACTTCCCAGCCTCATCCCCCTCCAACTTGAACGGCTCTCGCTTAAGAAACCCCGACTCGTCCCGGGTCAAGAGCTCGATCCGCCGCTCTGCCTCCTCCAGGTATTTCGCGCAGTGGCGGGCCAGCGCGATTCCCTCTTCGAAGGCCTTGAGCGATTCCTCCAGAGGCAGGTTGCCAGCCTCCAGGGTGTGGACGATCTGCTCCAGGCGGGCAAGGGCGTCTTCAAACTTGAGGTCGGTCATCGCGCTCCCGCACGTTCTCAACCAGGCAGTCCAGCGTCCCCTCGTGAAGCAGCACCTCGATCGGGTGCCCGGGCCCGACCTGCCGCCCCGAACGGACGATCTCTCCCGACGGGAGCCGGGTCAGGCTGTACCCGCGCCGAAGGACCGAGAGCGGGGAGAGACTGTCCAGCTGGCCCACCGCGGCCCCGAGGCGATGACGCGAGCGCTCGACCGCGTGCGCGGCCCCGGCGCGAAGCCGTCCGTGGAGCTGATCGAGGAGCCGCGCGCCGTCGGCAATCCTAGCCAAGGGGGTTCGGGAACGCAAGAAATTTGTCGCCATGAGCACGCGCTGACGCGCTCGGGACTCGCATCCGCCGAGCCCTGTCACCAGGCGAAAGGTCAGGTCGTCCACCCGACGCTGGAGGTCTCGGATCGGCCGGGCTGGATCCGTCAGGACGCGTCGCCGCGCCAGTGCCTCGACCAGGTCCCGGGGCCGCTCGATCCGCTGCCGCATGGAGCTGATGAGGCGACGGTGCAGGTCATCCAGCACGGCTACCACTCTCGCCTTTTCCTCAACCACCAGCTCGGCTGCCCCAGAAGGGGTGGGCGCCCGCACGTCAGCGACGAAGTCGGCGATCGTCACGTCGGTTTCATGTCCGACCGCCGAAATCACCGGCACCTTGGAGGCCGCGATAGCCCGGGCGACCGCCTCCTCGTTGAACGCCCAGAGGTCTTCGAGCGAGCCGCCCCCCCGGGCTACGATGATCACGTCCAGATCCTCGAGCCGGTTCAGGTCAGCCAGCGCCTGGACGATCTCGTCTGGGGCCTCGTCGCCCTGGACGCGCACCGCCGCGATCAGCAGATGGAGGTCGGCGAAGCGATGGCTGAGAATCGTGAGGATGTCGCGGATCGCAGCACCCGTCGGGGACGTCACGATCCCGATCTTCCTGGGGAAGCGCGGGAGGGATCGCTTGCGCGCCTGATCGAAGAGCCCCTCAGCAGCGAGCCTGGCCTTGAGCTGCTCGAAGGCGAGCTGGAGCGCGCCGAGCCCCTTGGGCTCCAGCAGTTCCACCACGAGCTGGTACTCGCCCTTGACCGCGTAGACATCCAGGCTCCCGAAGGCCAGCACGTGGAGCCCGTCCTCCGGCTCGAAGCGGATCCGGCGGGATCGATTCCGGAACAGCGCGGCCTTGATCTGGGCGTCCGCATCCTTGAGGGTGAAATAGACGTGCCCAGAGGACGGCACGCGCAGGTTTGAGATCTCCCCCTCCACCCAGAAGGCGGGGAAGCGCTCCTCGAGCAGCTCCTTAATCCGGGCCGTCAGCTCTGAGACCGTCCAGACCGTCCGACCTTCAGTCATGTTCAGAATGCCGCCGGGTCCTGTCGGGGGCCAGCCCCACCGTGCTCGCTCCCGCAAGCGCACGGTGATTCGTCAGCACGTTAATGGTCACTGAACCTCGCGGTATCTCGCGGTGCGCTCCGCGCGGTGGGGCGCCCCGTCCGCCGCCTCCCAGCGGCATTCTGCTGGCGACAGGACCCATCGGCATTTCAGACTATCCCAAGCTGGCGCTTGGCCAGCAGGAGCGTGTTCTTCATGAGCATCGCGACCGTCATCGGGCCCACGCCGCCCGGGACCGGCGTGATGGCGCGCGCTCGCTTGGCGGCGGACTCGAACTCCACGTCCCCCACCAGCTTGCCGCTCTCCAGGCGGTTAATCCCCACGTCGACGACGACCGCGCCCTCCCTGATCATCTCGCCGGTGATGACCTGCGGGCGGCCAGCCGCGACACAGAGCACCTCCGCCCGACGGCAATGGGCCGCCAGATCCCGTGTGCGCGTATGGCAGGTGGTGACCGTGGCGTGGCGCGCCAGGAGGAGCTGGGCGAGAGGTTTGCCGACGATGCGGGAGCGTCCCACCACAACGGCCTCAGCGCCCTTCAACTCGATCCCGTAGTGGTCGAGGATCTCAATGACGCCAGCGGGAGTGCAAGGCAATACGGAGGGCGTGCCGCTCAGGAGCCGGCCCAAGTTCATCGGATGGAACCCATCCACATCCTTCACCGGGGAGATCGCGGCTATCGCCTCGTCCTCGTCACAGCTCGGAGGGAGCGGGAGCTGGAGCAGGATTCCGTGGATTGAAGGATCGGCGTTGATACGCCTGAGCAGGGCGAGGAGCTCCGGCTGGGACAACCCCTGAGGATACAGGAAATCCTGCGAGGCGATCCCCACCGAATCGGCGGCCTTCTTCTTGTTGGCCATGTAGATCCTGGAGGGAGCGAAGTCCCCCACCAGAACCACAGCCAGCCTTGGCACGAGGCCGGTCGCCCCCTGGAGCGCAGTAACCCCGCGCCGAACCTCCTCGAGAACCTTCTGGGCGACCGCCTTGCCGTCCAGGATCTGTGCCACAGGACCCCCTGCCCTTCTCCTCATGGAGGGGGAAATGGTCGGGAAAATAAAAGGGGGCTCACGCCCCCTCGACGACTTCGCGCCTCCACTCGCTCATGCGGGGAGCTTCTCGCGCACACGCCGGATCTCCAGGGCTTTGCCGCCGTCCGGGTCGATCCGCACCACCACGCCGTGGAGCGCCGCTGGCCCTTTCGCCGGCTCAAAGCGGTTAGGGAGCCCGGACAGAAAGCGCTGGATTGCCAGCTCTCGCGCTACGCCGATGACAGAGTCCACAGGCCCGGTCATGCCCAGGTCTGTCAGATAGGCCGTGCCGCCAGGCAGAATGCGTTCGTCAGCGGTTTGGACGTGGGAATGCGTACCGACCACAGCGCTGGCCCGGCCATCCAGATACCACCCCATGGCCTGCTTCTCCGAGGTCGCCTCCGCATGCATGTCCACGATAATGACCGGGGTCTCCTCCCGGAGCCGGGGCAGCTCCTCGTCGGCCTTCCGGAACGGGCAGTCCACGGGGGGCATGAACACCCGCCCTTGGAGGTTCAGCACCGCGACCCGGTGGGCGCCAGCCTTCACCACGATGGATCCCACCCCAGGGGTTCCCGGCGGATAGTTGGCCGGCCGAAGGAGGAGATTCTCCTTGCCGATGTATTCCAGGATCTCCTTTTTGTCCCAGACATGGTTCCCCGAGGTCATGACGTCCACGCCTCCCTCGAGGAAAGCGCGCGCGATCGGGGGCGTGACGCCGAAGCCAGCCGCCGCGTTCTCGACGTTCGCGATGACGAGGTCAACCCCGTGCTCGCGCCGAAGGCGCGGGAGGAGGCTCAGCACAGCCTTGCGGCCCGGCTCGCCGAACACATCCCCGATCAACAGAACGCTCAGGGGACTGCTCATTTGGCGATCTCCACGGCCCGCGTCTCCCGGATCACCGTCACCTTGATATGGCCGGGGTAGCGCATCTCGCTCTCGATGCGCTTCGAGATCTCCTTGGCGAGCTGATGCGCCTCGATGTCTGAGACCACATCCGACTTCACCAGGATCCGGAGCTCCCGCCCGGCCTGGATGGCATACGCCGTCTCCACGCCCTTGTAGGAGGTGGCAATCTCTTCCAGCATCGCGAGCCGCTTGATGTAGCTCTCGAGCACGTCACGCCGGGCGCCCGGACGCGCTGCCGAGATGCCATCGGCGGCTTCAACGAGCACCGCTTCGACCGTCGCCGGCTCCACGTTCTCGTGGCCGCAGAGGGCGGCGTTGATCACCGCGGGGGACTCCCCGTACTTAACCAGCACCTGTTGGGACAGCTCGGGGTGGCTTCCCTCCTGCTCGTGGGTGAGGGCCTTGCCGATGTCGTGGAGGAGGCCCATCCGCTTGGCCAGCTTGGCGTCGGCCTTGATCTCGGCAGCCAGCATCCCGGCCAGCCACGCCACCTCCTTCGAGTGCTGAAGACAGTTCTGGCCATAGGAGGTTCGGTACTTGAGCCGCCCGACCAGCCGGACCAGTTCCGAATGGAGCCCGTGCACCCCCACCTCGAAGCAGGCCTTCTCCCCTTCTTCCCTGAGGTGCTGCTCCATCTCCTTTTTGACCTTCTCCACCACTTCCTCGATCCGGGCTGGATGGATCCGGCCGTCGACGATCAGGCGCTGGAGGGCCAGCCGCGCGATCTCCCGGCGCAGCGGATCGTAAGCGGAGAGGATGACCGCCTCAGGGGTGTCGTCAACGATGATGTCCACCCCGGTGGCCAGCTCCAGGGCGCGGATATTTCGTCCCTCGCGGCCGATGATCCGTCCCTTCATGTCGTCGGAGGGGAGATCCAGGATTGAGACCGCCGTCTCAACGGTGTAGTCGGGCGCCAGTCGCTGAATCGTCGTGGCGAGGGCTTCCTTGGCCTTCTGGCGGACAGTCTCGCGCGCCTCTTCCTCGAGGCGCATGGCGATAAGGGCAGCCTCGCGGCGGGCCTCCTCCTCCATCTGCGCGAGGAGCTGCCGCTTAGCCTCCTCGGCGGTGAGGCCCGAGATCACCTCCAGCTTCTGGCGCTCGGCCTCCAGCGCGGTAGCCAGCTGGTCTTCTTTCTCCTTGATTCTCTGCGTCCGACCGGCTAGCTCGCGCTCTTTGGCCTGAAACTCGGTCTCCCGCCGGTCAAGCTGGTCCAGCCTGCGGGCGAGCTGCTCCTCCTTATGGAGGACGCGCCGCTCAGCCTGGTGAAGCTCCCGCTGGAGCTCTCGGATCTCGCGCTCGGACTCGGTACGCGCCTTGAGGGCGATCTCCTTCGCCTCAATGGCGGCGTCCTTTCGCTTGGCCTCGGCGTCCCGCTCCGACTCCTCAACGATCCGCCGGGCGCGCGCCCGGGCTTCTTTGATGATCCAGTCGACGTAGAAGCGCTGAAGAACATAGCCTGCCACCAGCAAGACCAGAGCGACCAGCGCAGGCCAGATCCAGCTTGTGGTTGTCATGGCAATCGTCTCCAACTGGGACAAAAAGCCCCAGGTCTATGACGCTCAGATTCATGGTCGTCAGGTCAAGTATCTGGAGAATTTGACAAATTATAGGTCAGGGAGCACCGAGAGTCAAGGAATGCGGCGGCACAGGGTGGCGCGGACAAGCAAAAACGGCGGCGACTTGCCCTGGGAAGCTGCCCAAGACCGTCTCCGCCGCGTCCGATATTCCCCGCCTCTGCCGTGTGCCGACGGTGTTTCGAACCTGGTCTCACCAGGTGGGTGCTATATAGGAGGGCTTTAGGCTTCCCCTTCTCGGAGGGGCCTGCTCACCACCCTCACAGTCAAGCCCCCGATCAGAAAAATGGGTTGAAACTTCCCTCCGGCATCACGCGCAGCGCAGGGAATTTTGAAACCATCTCTCTCTTACCCCACGCGGGCAGCCACGTCAAGCGGAAAGTGGGGACGGCGGAGCCACCTTGTCGAGCAGCTCGACGAGCGCGCCGCTTCCCCCGCTTCCTGGCTCCGGGCCTCACGGGCGCGGTGGAGCTCGTCGGTGATGTAGAGGGCGGCGAGGACGGCGAGTTTCACCGGATCGTGGCTCCCCTCGCCCTTGAGCCCTTTGAGTGTGCGCTCCACGTGAGCCACCATCTCACGGACATACTCGGGGGGGGCTTCGCTCTTGACCGTGAAGCGTCGGCCGAGCAGCTCGAACTCGACGCGAGCAGGATTTGTCACGGCAGATCCAGCGCCTCGAGCTCTCTCAGGATGCCCTCGACCTGGGCGAGGATCTCCTTTCGCTCCTCCCGGAGGCGGGTGACCTCGCGCTGGGTCTCGTCGAGGGTCCCGAGGCGCGCGCGAAGCTCGTCCAGTTCCGGGGCCTGCTCATCCAGCCGCTGCTGAAGCCCTGCCTTCTCGGCCTCGGCCTGGCTCCGCTCCGCCTTCAAGCGGCCAACCAGCTCGGCAGCGCGGCGAACCGACTGCTCGAGCTGCCCCAGACGCTCGGCGAGGTCATGGGCCATCAGGCGCCCCCCCGGAGCTCGGCGCCGAACCGCTGCCGGAGCCGCTCGACGATTCGGGCATGTAGCTCGTTCACCTCCTGGTCAGTGAGGGTGCGATCCTCGGCCTGGTAAACAAGGGTGTAGGCCAGGCTCTTCCGACCCGCCGCCACCTGGTCGCCAGTGTAAACATCGAAGAGCATCACGCGCCGGAGGAGCGGCTCCTGCATGGCCTCGATAGCCCGGGTCACCTCCGCCGCGCTCACCTCCGCGGAAACGACCAGCGCCAGGTCGCGCTGGACTGCAGGGAACCGCGGGAGCGCCTGGTAACGAACGGGCCGCGTACCCAGGGCCCGGAGCCGGTCGAGGTCAAGCTCGGCCAGGAACACGGGGCTCGGGAGGTCGAAGGCCTCGCGCACGGAGAGAGCGATCTCGCCGAACCATCCCACGACCTCTCCCGAGACGAGCAGCTCAGCGCTCCGCCCCGCTTCGAGGAAGGGGAGGTCATGCGCGCGCACCTGGTGCTCCTCCACCCCGAGGGCCACGAGGACGTGCTCGGCCATGCCCTTGGCGTCGTAGAGGTCCACGCCGTCGGGCTTCTGGTACCACGCCCGGGAGGCGCGGCCGCCCATGAGCGCGATCCCGACCCTGAGATCCTCGCGCGCAAGCCCTTCGGGGCCACCGGAGGCGAACACGCGGCCGACTTCGAAGCAGCGCACATCGGGATTCTGGTGGCGGAGATTTCCGGCAAGGAGGTCCAAGAGCCCGATCACGAGCGTGGGGCGGAGGACGGAGCGCTCGCGGGAGAGCGGATTCCGGAGCGCCAGCAGCTCGGACGCCGGGTCCCACCCCAAGAGCGTGAGGCGGGCGGGGTCCACGAAGCTCATCGTGATCACCTCGGAGAGACCGGCCCCCACCAGTGCTCGGCGGACCTGATCGATCCGGGCAAGGGCGGACGGACGCCGCACCAGAGAGAGGCCCCCACTGGGAAGCGTTGAGGGAATCTCACCGTACCCCCAAACCCGGATTACTTCTTCCACGAGATCGTCTTCGAGGGTCACATCGCGCCTGAAGCTCGGAACCTGGATCTCCAGCTCCGGTTTTCGATCGTTCACGCCGAAGCCGAGGCCCCTGAGGATCCGAATCACCTCGCCCCGGGGTGGGCAGCATCCCACGACCCGCTGGATCCGGTCAAGGCGGAGCGAGATCCGGCGATGACTGCGAGGTACAGGATAGACGTCCAGCACACCCTTTGCGACGCTCCCACCCCCCAGCTCAGCCATCATCTGAGCGGCCCGGTCCAGCGCCTCCCGGAGGCCCTCGATGTCCGCGCCGCGCTCGAAGCGATAGGCCGCGTCGGTGGTGAGCCCCAGGGCCCGGGCGGTCCGCCGGATCGAGGCCGGATGAAAGTAGGCGCTCTCGAGGAGCACCGTCCGCGTGCGCTCGGTGACCTCGGTGCTGGCCCCGCCCATGACGCCGGCCAAGCCGATCGCCCGCTTCGGATCCGCGATGACGAGCATGGAATCGGTCAACTCACGCTCTTGCCCGTCAAGGGTCGCGAGCCGCTCGCCAGGGCGGGCCCGCCGCACCACGATCGTATGCTCGGTCACGGTGTCATAGTCGAAGGCGTGGAGCGGGTGGCCGAGTTTCCAGAGCACATAGTTCGTCACGTCCACCAAGTTGTTGATGGGGCGGAGCCCCACCGCACTCAGGCGCTGCGCCAACCATGGGGGCGAGGGCCTCACCGTGAGCCCCGTGATGACCCGGGCGGTGTAGCGCAGGCAGAGGTCGGGATCCTCCACCACCACCGACGCCAGGGAGGCTGCGTCCGTCTCGCCCTCTTTGACCTGGATGGCGGGAAACCGGAACGGCGCGCCTGTCAACGCCGCCACCTCGCGGGCGACGCCCACCACGGAGAGACAATCCGGCCGGTTGGGGGTAACCTCCACCTCGAGGATCCAGTCGTCAAGCCCGAGGTACGAGCTGAGATCGGCCCCGAGCGGCGCATCGGGCGGAAGGAGCATGATGCCGTCGGCATTCTCACCGATGCCAAGCTCCCTCTCGGAGCAGAGCATTCCCTCCGAGCGGCTTCCCCGGATCGTGGCAACCTCAACGCGCCGGCCACCGGGAAGCGAGGCCCCGGGCACAGCGAGGGCCGCGCGGGCACCGGCGCTCACGTTGGGGGCCCCGCACACCACCGAGAAGCGGCCGGTGGTGGTCCGAACACGGCAGAGCATCAACCGGTGACCCGAACGGGTCACTCCGATCTCTTT
The DNA here is from genome assembly GCA_964342905.1 of uncultured bacterium. Lineage (GTDB taxonomy): Bacteria > Methylomirabilota > Methylomirabilia > Rokubacteriales > CSP1-6 > CAYFIG01. The sequence goes on along the minus strand of CAYFIG010000024.1, from coordinate 1,397 downwards.
CTCGACGGCTTCGATTTCGCCCACCACCACGCCGGAAAGCCCGGTCACGAGCGGCTTGACCTCCGCCACCTCGACGCCGCCGCTGGTGAGGCGCTCGGCTACCGCTTGGGGGGAGAGATCAGTCTCCACGTACTCCCTGAGCCAGCGGAAGCTGATCTTCATAAGCCGAGTTTGGAGAGATAAGCCTCAACGGCCTGAACGTATCTGGGATAGACCCCCCAAAGCGTCCCGATCGACTCCAGCACCTTCGCGTCCTCGATGGTCTCGGACTCGTTGATGTCAAGCGCCACCTCCACTCGCCCTTTGACCGCCGAACCAAAGAGAATAAGAAGCTGGAGATCCGGCATCGCCGCCGGAAGGTCAGCGAGACGTTGGCCAATCAGTTTCGGGGTCAGTGCCAATTTCATGCGGCCACTCTATCGGAGGGCCCTCGGGGGTGTCAAGGAAGGGATGACTTCGATCCCCTTCGAACTCCTCGAAACGCTCGCCGCCCTGCCCCCACCCCCCCGCCCCGAGCACCGCTTTCACCCGGGCGGTCTTCGGGCCACGCCGAATCGCCATAGGCCGCTCGGCCCCTCGGGCGCCTGCGTATGAGGTCACTTCAATGGCCCGGTACACGGATGTCCAGGACCCCTTGTTCGTCTTGGCAGAAGGCGCAGCGGCGGCAGCAGGCGTGGAAGCTCAAGCTAGGGATCAGGCCCCTTGCCCTCCGGGGACCAACCTGGTATGGTACCCGCCGATCCCGATCTCGGAGGAGGCCACTATGAACACCAAGGCATTCCTGATCTTCGCCGCGGTTGTTGCTGGTCGCAGGGCGCCGCGTTCTCGGCAGACGGGCGCGCCATTCTCGTCGGGAACATGGTCGAGAAGGAGATCCAGGTCTTCGAGCTGACCGGCAACACGCTCAGGGACACCGGGCACCGCATCAAGGTGAAGGGCGGCCCGGCCGCAATCCGCAGCGCGGAGAAGTAGTCGTCCGAAGGGCTACGAAAAGGGCTCGCGCGAGCGGAGTGCAAAGAGCGCGAGTGGCGCCGCGGTCAGCGGAGCGTGCGGACCTCGGGCCAGGCGCGCTCCATGAGGTCGAAGGCCGCTAGCTCGCAGTCGGCGATATCCATCCTGGAGGCGGGAGGGAGCGGTGGGGTGGGCCCGGCGGGCGGCCGCGGGCGCCCCGGCTGGCCTGAGGGGACGGGAAGCACGGAGGAATGCTGAACGACAGGAGGAACCGCATGCCCAGTGTGGACTATCAGCGGCTCGTGATGCCGATCGGCGAGGCGATCTTCACCCAGCGGTCGATCCGCCGCTTCCGCCCCGATCCGATCCCCGTGGAGGACCTCCGGCTCATCGTGGAGGCGGCGGTGCGCGCGCCCAACGGCGGCAACCGGCAGGTCGGCCGCTTC
>CAYFIG010000023.1:0-14508 GCA_964342905.1 uncultured bacterium | reverse complement strand
CTCCAGGCCAAGCAGGCGGCCGCCTCGGTCCCCGGCGTCAAGGAAGCCAAGGTGACCGTCGTCTGGGAGCCGCCCTGGGATCCCAGCAAGATGTCCCCCGAGGCCAAGAAGAAACTCGGCATGGCGTAAGGCGTGCGCGGCCGGGATATAATGGCCGCCGTGGATAAGAAACCGCAGATCTACGTGATTGCGGGGGCGAACGGCTCAGGGAAGACGACGTTTGCCACAGAGTTCCTTCCGAATTATGCTGACTGCCCAACCTTCATCAACGCGGACACGATTGCCCGCGGGCTATCCGGTTTCTCTCCCGACGCGGTCGCATTAAAGGCGGGCAGGATCCTGCTTGAGCAGATCGACGCATACGCGGCCAGGAGAATCAACTTCGCTTTCGAGACCACGCTGTCCGGCACCAGCTATCCCTCCCGCTTGAGGGACTTGAAGAAAGTGGGGTACCGGGTCCACCTCTTCTTCCTTTGGATTCCCGATGTCCGGCTTTCCCTCGCCCGGATCGCCAACCGCGTCAAGATGGGCGGCCACGGCATTGCCGAAGAGGTCGTCCGCCGGCGCTTCCATAAGGGGCTCGAGAATTTCTTCAGGCGCTATCAGGTGATAGCCGACTCGTGGATGTTGTTCGACAATTCTGGAGACACCCCTCATCCGGTGGCTGAAGAGAGGGCGGGGAGTCTGGAGGTTTTCGGCCTGGAGCGCTACGATAGGATACGGAAGCTGGTGGAGTGAAAATGACACGAAACGAAGCAAGAGATGTTCAGACGCTTCACCGGGGAGCCATCAAGGCGTTCAAGAAGGCCGTCGCGAAGGCCCTTGCCCAACACAGGGCCGCAGGGGTACCCGCTGCGATCTGGCGGAACGGGAAAGTGGTGTATTTGCCGGCCCGTCAGCCCAAGGGGCGTCGCGGCCGGCGGTAGCCCGCACGGGGGTGTGACGTTTTGGCCGTTCTGACCTCCCCGGAGACGATCGACACAAAAGTTCGCCTCCTCGCCTTTGCATGGCTGGAGGAACAGTGCCAGATCCAGGGTGAGAGTTTACCCCGGCGACTTGAGGAGGCCAAGAAGAAGCTCGGGATGGCCTAGGGCCTAGTTAGTTGTGTTTCGAATAACAGTGTTAGGGGTGAGAAAGATTTAGTGTACAACTACTTGACACGAAGCAGACCCGTCAGCGATACTTATAGTGAAGGACCTCGAGAAAGGCAAGGCCCAGCAGCAAGGCAACAGGGGCCGCGCAAAGCCACGGGTCGAAGGAAAGCGATCGCCGGGCTGCCGAGGGTTGGGAAGGGCAAACAACCTGGGCAGCGCGGCGATTTTTTTTCGCCGCTAAGTTGAGGGATTAACAAAGCGCACAATGAGAAATTCATGAGGCTGTCCTTCATCGCGTACACGCTGGCACTGTTGTTGAGCGCCTGTCTGGTTTCTCCGGCATTCGGAGGCGAGCCGGCCGCAGATTCAACCCGTGACCCGCTCTATGCTCCAGGGCGGGTGATTGTCGCAGTCGAGCAGGGCCTGTCCCGTTCTGACGTTGAAAGGATCGCTTCCGGGGTGGGAGCGATCGTGCAGAAACAGATCGGGCGTCGCGACATCTACTTGTTGACCTTTGATCCCTCCGTTTCGGTCCTCGACGTCATTCAGAAGCTGGAAACCGCGCCGGGGGTTCGCATCGCGCAGCCGGATTTCAGAGTGGAACTGCTGGATGATGTGGGAAGCACTGGCAATACCCCACCCCAGACCGGCTCAAGAAGTGGCGCCTCAAGCGGCAAGGTGGTCGTGGCGGTGATTGACACAGGCATCAATTGGGAGCACCCGAAGCTCAAAAACAGTATTTGGACGAATGAGAAAGAAATTCCAGACAATGGAATCGACGATGACAAGAACGGGTACACGGACGACCTCCACGGCTATAATTTCCCAGGCGGCACGCCTCTTTCGGTGGGAGACGAGACCCCGAGAGGAGCGCACGGCACGTTCGTTGCCCAAGTCATTCAGTCCAGGGATGCGGGCATTCCTTCGGCGGGCGTTTTTTCGCTCATGTCCCTTCAAACTTATCACAATGGCGTTGGCCCATACGTCAGCGACATCGTCGAAGCGCTCTACTATGCGGTTGATAATGGCGCGCGTGTCATCAACATGAGCCTTGGAGGGCCGTCGCCGCTGGGAGAAATTATGACAGACGCCATCCAATATGCGACCAGCCGGGGCGTTGTGTTGGTTGCGTCGGCCGGGAATACCGGTTCAGATCGGGGCCGCTATCCCGCCTCTTATGACGAGGTGATCTCGGTAGCCGCGACGGACCAGGCCGGGAAGAAAGCGCGGTTTTCCACGTACCACTCGTCCGTAGATTTCAGTGCGGTAGGGAAAGATGTCTCCGTGAGTAGTTATGATGGAAAAACCACAACGACGGTCAATGGAACCTCTTTTTCCGCGCCAGTCGTTTCCGCCGAAGCGGCCAGGATCTTGTCCGAATATCCCGATCTTACTTTTGGCCAAGTTAGGGGAGCTTTGAAAATTTTTGCAAGCACGCTTCCTGAGAAAAGCCCCCGCTACGCTGGAAAACTTGGGTGGGGTTGGATCGACACGGTCGCCGGCGAAAAGATCTCACAGCACCTCGTTCATCTCCGACAGTTGAAAACGGAAAAAGAGTCTGCCCAGTCAAAGGCGAAGGAGAGGGTCAACCTCGTTGAGCAGATACTTCCGGAGCTGCACGGATCACTGCTGGACTCGGCGATCGATTTTATGCAAGCCCACCACAGGCTTGGCTTGGCTCGATACAAGCTGATCTTCGCCTTGAATCAACGTGAGGCTGCGCGGCAGAAAGTCAGGCGAGACAGCGAAAAGCTCCTGCCGTTTGAGCGGGGGTTTGCAGCCTGGGTCGACGCCTCGCTGGGCATATCGCCCTATTACCCCAGCCCCAACGCTTCACCTAAGTACTTCACCAATGCCCGAGGGATGAACGAGAAATACTACCAAATGGGCAACGGCAGTTTCGAACGCCGCGGGACCTGGGCCTTCACCCGCATCAACGACGCCGGAGATACCGAGCTCTACCGTTGGGGAGGAATTCACGAGGCGCGCGGCCAGGCGCTGATTGACACCAGCACGCTGCTTGCCACCTTTCTAAGTCCCAAGTATCACAACGAGCCGGAACTGTTGTACTACGCTTCTTATCCGGCGATGAACAGTCGGGCGGTACACTACAAAGCGTTGTTTGATATCTCCCGCTATAACGGAGATCCGAACGGCTCGTACGGGCACCCATTTAACGGCGGCTACTTTACTAACGCCCGTGGCATGAACGAGAAATACCTCATGAGTAATCGCACCTCCTGGGGTAACTCTTGGATGTTCCTTCGCCTTCATAAGGGCATTTCGGAACTGTACCAGTGGGGCGGCATTCATGAGGCGCGGGGCGAGGAATTGATCAGAACCAGCCAGCTTGTGGCCAAGCTTCCTTGGATTTATTACGATGTTCCAGAATCGCTGACTGAGGCGGTTCCGTTTTTACAGCTTCGCTACGGCGGAGATCCCAACAGAGACAGAGACGTTTTTTTCACAAACGCACGTGGGATGAATGAAAAATATTATAAACTCAGCGACGGCAACTGGTTTTTTAGCCGCATCAGCATCAGGGAGGATTCTTTAGCAGAGCTGTACCTTTGGGGGGGCGTCAACGATGCCCGAGGAGAGGACTTGATCAAAACGAGTTACCTGATGACCACGCTGCCGCGGATTTATCACGATCACCCGGAACAGTTTCTTCTTGCGTCTTCGTCATTTGTCCCTCAGTTCTTCACCGAAAGGCAGCTGGCCATTCAGGAGTACCGACTCTCCCGATCTGAACTTCAAAAAGCGGAACAGCAAGTGGCAGAAGGAGAGAGTGGAGTCCAGGAAGCCCAACAGGCCTACCAAGCTGCCGCAAAGAAATTCGACGAAGCGCTGGCGCTCGATGCAGCCTTGATGAAGAAGTACGGGGCGGCTTTCGGCGAAATTAGAGAGGCGGAGGCACAGCTCAAGGAAGTCGAAAAGAAGATCTACAATTGGGAGGCGCCGATCCGGGGCAGTCCCATCAAAACTGTGGACCCCCCTGTCGAAGCGATCGGTGTAACTGAACAGATTCAGGCCGTCCAAGCGATCCAAGCCCAGTTGGCCCAGGGTCCTCTTCCCGCCGGCATGACCGGAGTGAGCGAGGTTCCGGAGATGGTCGTCCCGGGGGAGCAGCCGGTCACCCAGAGCCGGTAATTCTCAAAGAGACCGCCGGAGCTCCGCTTCGGCGTCGACCTGGTCCCGGTTGATCCGCTCCAGGAGCCGCAGGCTCTTTTCCTTTAACCCCGCGCCGGCCACCGGAGAGAGGGCCAGCGCCCGGCAGAGCTGGATCGTCATCCGGAAGTAGCGGATGAGCTCCCCCTCATCCGCCTGAATCACCTGCGTCACCTTGTCCAGCGAGTCGCCAGCCAGCCAGCGCTCCATCGCCATCCACCGGTGGAAGGCGGGGCCCTTGGTGGGCGGCCAGATCCGATGCTGTTTCTCCTCCCGATGGATCCGCTGCAGGATCTGGTGCGTGCGCTCGGCCAGGTCGTGGACATCGCGTGAAACGCGCGGGGGCGCCTCGCCCCGGCGGGGTTCGTACACGGTGGCCAGGAGCAGGATCGCCAGATCCTGGGGCTTGAGCGCGTCCAGGACCCTCTCCTCGAAAAGCTCCGAGAGGAAAAGCTCGTAGCCGTACAGATTGGCGGCGAACTCCCCCTTGTGGGTGAGCCGGCCGGGGAGCTGATCCGCCGTCGGTACGTCGTACCTCGGGCCGGTTTGGTACGTCGTACCGGAGGGGGGTTCGGTACGTCGTACCGGTTGGAGGTAGCCGAGCTTTTCCAGCAAGGCGAGGCGGCGCTGGATCAGGGCCACGGCTTCGCGCTGATGGATCCTCGGGGCCTGGAAGGCGTGGAGGGTCTTCTGGTAGAAGGGGACCAGGTCCCGGCCCGTCCGCCGCCAGAGGTTGAGGATCGTCGCGTAGGTGAGGTTGAACCGGCTGGAGACCTCCTCGGGCCGGCCCTGGAGCAGGCGTGTGAGATCCGCGAAGGACACCTCCCAGGAGTTGATCCTGAGATAGACAAAGCCCACCTCGTCCATCCCGCGCCGGCCGGACCGGCCCGCCATCTGCGAGAGCTCCCGCACCTTTAAAACCGAGCGGGGGCCGTCCCTCCGGCGCGTGACGGTGTCCAGCACGACCGACCGGGCCGGCATGTTGACCCCCAGGGCGAAGGTCTCCGTGGTCACGATGACCGGCACGAGCCGGCTGGAGAAGAGGACCTCGACCACCTCCTTCAGCGTGGGCAGAAGGCCGGCGTGATGGTAGGCCACTCCCTGGGCGAGCAGATCCCGCATGTCCGCGGCGGAGCGCTCGTGAGTGATCTCGTACCGGCTGCAGAGCTCATCAAAGCGCTTCAGCAGGATGGTGCGCTGCGGCTCGGAGAGGAGCCCCAGCTTGGTGAACTCCAGCGCGAGATCCTCCACGCGCCGGCGGCTGAAGGTGAAGTAGAGGCAGGGCAGGTTCTTGGCCTGGCGGATCCGTTCCAGCAGATGATCCGCCCGGTTGGCGCGGCCGTGGTGCTCGGCCGGCGGGGCGAAGCCGGCGCTGCGGCCTCGGAAGTAGTAGCGCCCGCCGCGATGGCGGCCCATGCGGAAGGGGCGCCGGTGGGCAGCGATTCGCTCCTGGCCGCGGTAGCCGCGCGACTTCAAGGCGGCCAGATCCGAGAAGAGCTCGTCCTGGCACTGGAAGGCGTACCGGAGCGGCACGATGCGGTGTGTTTCCTCGACCACGCGCACCGGGCGGCCGTGGATCCTCTCGATCCAGGCGGCGAGCTGGCGGGCGTTCGGGATGGTGGCGCTCAAGGCGAGGATCTCGGTCTCGCGCGGGGTCAAGAGCAGCGCCTCCTCCCAGACGGTGCCGCGCTCGGGGTCGTCGAGGTAATGGACCTCGTCAAAGATCACCCACCGGCAGCGGGAGAAGCGGGTGCCACCCTCGAAGAGGGTGTTCCGGTAGATCTCGGTCGTCATGATGAGGAGGGAGGCCTGGGGGTTCAGGGTGAGGTCGCCGGTCAGGATCCCGACCCTGTCGCCGTAGCGGGCGTGGAACTCGCGGAACTTCTGGTTACTCAGGGCCTTGATCGGAGCCGTGTAGATGGCCATCGCCCCGGCCCGCAGGGCCTGCTCCACCGCCACCTCCGCGATCACTGTCTTGCCGGAGCCGGTGGGGGCGGAGACGAAGACGGAGATTCCTTCTCGAATGCAGCGGATCGCCTGTTCCTGGAAGGGGTCGTATGGAAAGGGGTGCATGGGCACACGATAATGATACAATGGCGCCGGAACGGAAAAAAAGGAGGATTGCAAGTGATTGCGAAACGTTTCCTGGTTCTCTTGCTGGTGGCGGGTGTGGCGTCGGCGGGGATGGCGGGTCCCGCGTGGGCGCTGGGGGCCGAGGTGGACACCGCGCGGGGTGTCGCGATCAAACTCCTGCGCGGGGTCGTCAATGCGGCGACCGGCTGGGTCGAGATTCCCAAGCAGATGAGCGTGACCTGGCAGGAATCCGGCCCGGGGCCAGGGATGAGCTGGGGGCTGATGAAGGGGATCGGCTTTGCGGTGGCCCGATCCGTCGTGGGGGGATATGAGATCGCGACCTTTCCGATGCCGATTCCGGACGGCTACCAGCCGATCATGCAGCCGGAGTATGTCTTCTCGGACATGCAGCTCGGCGGCGCGCAGCCAGAAGAATAGAAAGGAGGAAGGAAGATGGGGCGAGCGTTGACGGTGCTCTTGATTGTGGCGCTGGTTTTGTCCGGTTCGGCCGCCCCGGCCTGGGCGGAGTACGACACCGGCCGGCAGGTGGTAACCAAGCTGTTCCGCGGGATCGCCAACGCCGCGACCGGCTGGATGGAGATCCCCAAGCAGATGCTGCTGGTCGGTGACGCCCAGGGCGTCGGGCCGGCCCTCACCTGGGGATTCCTCAAAGGGATCGGCTATGCGGTGGCGCGGTCGGTGGTGGGCGGCTACGAGATCGCCACCTTCCCGCTTCCGGTGCCGGAGGATTACCGGCCGATCATGGAGCCGGAGTACGTTCTCTCGGATCTGCCGGAAGAGCCCCAGCCGCGGTAGAGCCGGTATGCTCCGGTGCCCTCACCGATGAGGGGCATACGCCTCACGGCTTGGCGGCCTGAACCCTCTGACAGTCGCATACGGGCTCTCGGAGGGGAAAACCCCTCCGCGGTTTTCCCCTCCGGGCGGGGGGAAGCTGCACGCTTCTGTCCACACGCCAATCCGGCAAAGAGCATCGGTCTTGTTGGTGGGGATTTCCCAGGAGGAGAAGTCTTGTCCGCCTTCAACACGCCCCCAACACACCCCCCCTTCCGAAGGAGTCTCGTGTGAAGTACCGGCCTTTCGGGAAGACCGGCTGGAAGGTCTCCGAGATTGGCTTTGGCTGCTGGGGGATCGGCGGGTGGTGGGGTCCCCGCGACGATGCCGAGGCCAGGGAAGCGCTGCGCCGTGCGCTGGAGCTTGGGGTCAACTTCTTTGACACCGCCTACGTGTACGGCGAGGGGCACAGCGAGCGGCTGCTCGGCGAGGTCCTGCGATCCAGCCGCCGGGAGGTGCTCGTTGCCAGCAAGGTTCCCGCCAAAACGATGGAGTGGCCTGCCAGCCCCAAGACCCCGATCCGCCGCGCCTTCCCGCCGGAGTGGATCGTCCGCTGCACGGAGACAAGCTTGAGGCGATTGAAGCGGGAGCGGATCGATCTGCAGCAGATGCATGTTTGGACCGATGCCTGGACAGAGGCGGAGGAGTGGCGCCAGGCGGCCGACCAGCTCAAGCGGGAGGGGAAGATCCGGGCGTTCGGGGTGTCGGTGAACGACCACCAGCCGGAATCGGTGCTGCGCCTCGTGTCCACCGGCGACGTGGACTCCGTCCAGGCGATCTACAACATCTTTGACCAGCGGCCGGCTGAGAGGCTCTTTCCCCTCCTGCAGGAGCACGGGGTGGCGATGATTGCCCGCGTTCCCTTCGATGAGGGGTCCCTGACCGGGGCCTTCGATGAGGAGACGCGGTTTGCGCGGGGAGACTGGCGGGCCGGCTATTTCCGGGGGGAGCGGCTGAAGGAGACCTGCGAGCGGGTCGGGCGGCTGAGGGAGTTCGTCGGTCCGGACAGCCCCAGCCTGAGCGCCCTGGCGCTGCAATTTGTCCTGGGCCACTCGGCAGTTTCCACGGTGATCCCGGGGATGCGCAGGAGGGCGCACGTGGAGGCGAACTGCGCGGTGTCGGAGCTACCACCCTTTCCGACCGAGAAGCGAGCGCGATTGAAGGAGCACGCCTGGCCCCGCAACTTCTACGTCGGCGCATGGGACTGAGGGCCGCTTACCCTGCTCGATGGTATACTAAGAGAGGAGCGAGACAAGCGATGACAGGACGATCCCACACCCAACTTCAAAAGCGATACGGCGGGAGGTTCATCGCAACCTACCACGGACGCGTGATCGCCTCGGCGAGGAGCTCCAAAGCCCTCTTTGAGAAGATCCGCCGATACGTGGGCGACACGGCCCTTTTTGTTCAATACATCGCCCCTCAGAGTGCGGTCTGCATCTATTGAGTTCCCGATTCTCCCGAAGATCACCGTCTTCGGAACCATCCCGGATGCCTTGATTCCGGCGGTCCTCCAGACTCGCCGAGGCCCTTTGCCCCTGGACACCGGTGCGGACTTCACCATGCTGCCCCACCACATGGCGGATTTGGTTGGAGTCGATCTTCGACAGGCTCCTACCGGAAGATCATTGGGGATTGAGGGAGCACGCCTGGCCCCGCAATTTCTACGTCGGCGCATGGGACCGATTCATGCGGGGTCTTGCGCGCGACTCCGCGCCGGGGATGCCCAGATCGCGGCGTCGGGAGGCCGAGCGGGCATGGTTCGCCCGCGAGCTGTAGGGTTGGCGGGAGCGAGGCCGGACGCCGCAGTAGTCGCCGGCCGACGAATAAGGAGGCCGGGTTGCGAGGGGCCGCGAGATGTGAGCGGCCCTGGGGCCGCCTCGCTGGGGCGGTCCGAACGGCGCGAGCCGGGCGACCCGACGCGGAGTTGCGAGGGCATGGGCGCATGAGGACGTTCCGGCAGGAGATCTGGTTCAACACGAAGAAGCGGATGGAGTTCCTCAACATCACCCCGCAGGTGGAAGCGGCGGTGAAGAAGAGCGGCGTGAAGGAGGGGTTCGCCCTGGTCAACGCCATGCACATCACCGCCTCGGTCTTCGTGAACGACGACGAGGAGGGGCTGCACCAGGATTTCGAGGAGTTCCTGGAGCGCCTGGTGCCGTACGACGTCAAGCGCTACCGCCACAACCTGACCGGCGAGGACAACGGGGACTCCCACTTGAAAAGGCAGCTCTTCGGCCGGGAGGTGGTCGTGGCGATCACCGGGGGCAAGCTGGACTTCGGACCGTGGGAGCAGATCTTTTACGGGGAGTTTGACGGGTGCCGGAAGAAGCGGGTGCTGATGAAGGTGATCGGGGAGTAGCCCAGGCTGAAGAAGAAACCGCCGGACGCGGGCGAAGCGATCCAGGCCGCGCTGGAGAAGATGCCCGAGGCCACGCTCGGGGAGATCAGCGAGCAGATCCGCGACGGGGCCAGGCGGAAGGAGATCGTCGTCCTGGACGACGACAAGAACGCGGTGCTCATCCCCGTGGCACTGACCCCATGGGTCTTCAGCGCCGAGGCGGCGCGCTATCTGAGGACCTTCTTCCGGGGGATCCGCCGCACCGTCAACCGGGTCGTCTCGCACTATTTCGAGGACCCGAAGCTCCAGGAGATCCTCCCCCTCCGGGAGAACGAGGTCAAGTGGCTCAAGGCCAGCTGCCCGGAGGGGATCCCGCGGCCGCAGACCGTCTTCGAGCGTTTTGACACGAACCTGGGGCCGCACCCCGAGACCCAGCTCGCCGACTTCAAGATCATCGAGTTCAACAGCGTCGGGGTGGGGTGCATCTACCTGACCCCGGCGGCCACGGAGCTGCTGCAGGAATGGCTGCTCCCGCGGATGAAGGAGGTCCTCTCCGACGTGGCGCTCGTGCCGCCCTCGGACTACCGGCAGCTGCTCCTCGCCGAGCTCCAGCAGCACGCGCGTGCCATCGACCGCCCCGGGGACCGCGTCGGGCTCGTCGAGCGGCGGGAGACGACGCCCGGCGGATGCGACGAGTTCACCTTCATCGCCTCCTTCTTCGGGTCGAAGGGGGTGACCGCGTTGATGGGGGATCCGCGCGAGATCGAGCACAAGGACGACCGCCTGCACCTCAGGGGCGAGCCGGTGGACGTGCTGTACCGGGACTTCCAGCTCGAGGAGGTGGTCTCCATCAAGACGCACGGCGGCTCCGTGGAGGGGATCGAGGAGGCGTTCGCCAGGAACCAGGTGGTCTCCACGGTCTTCGGGGAGTTCGACCACAAGTCGCTGTGCGAGCTCTTGTCCAACCCGGACTTCTCGGGCTACTTCTCCCCCCTCGAGGTGCGGGCGGCCAAGCGGCACATCCCCTGGACGCGCCTCATCGTGGAGCGCAAGACCCCGGACCCGGACGGGAAAGAGGTGGACCTGGTCCCCTTCATCAAGGAAGGCAAGGACCGGCTCGTGCTGAAGCCGAACCGGGGATATGGCGGCGAGGGGGTGGCGGTGGGCGAAGAGGTGGGCGTGGCTGCCTGGGAGGAGGCGCTGGCCGCCGCGGCGGCAAAGCCGGGCACGTGGGTGGCGCAGGAGCGGGTGCCGATCTCCAAGGCGCCGGTCATGCTCTTGAGCCAGAGGGGATCGCCCAAGCTGGAGGAGCTGTACGTGACCCTGGGGGTCACCGCCACCAGCCGTGGGGTCAGCTTCGTCGGGCGCTGCTCGTCTGAGCCGGTGGTCAACATCAGTCAGGGCGGGGGGCTGGTCCCGGTCTTTCTGGCCGGCCGCCGCTGAGATGTCGAGGAGCGTCTGTAGGCTATCCAAAACCTCAGCAGCCCTGTCAAGGTGTGCACCATGACCGGAAAGCGGGCGGCGGAGGGAGTCCCCGCCCTCCGGGACTGCATCGGGCAGTCCACCTCGATGAAGGTCGCCCCCAGGTCGCGCAGCCTGATCAGGATCTCCGCCAGCATCGGGATCCCTTTCTGGGTGATCGGGATTTGCCTCAGGAGGCTGCGCCGATAGGCGCAGATCCAGTTGACGTCCCGCAAGGTCAGGTGAAAGAGGAGACGGACCAGGTGGAGATACAACCAGGCGTTCAGCCGCATGAGAGGGTTGTATCCGACGCGTTTCGGTCGGCAGCCGACCAGAACGTCCGCCGTCCCGAGAGCCCGGTGGAAGGGAGCCCAGATTTCAGGGGTGATCCGGAAATCCGCGGGACAACAGCCGACGAATTCCCCGCGTGCGGCTGCAAAACCTGTTTGGAGTGCGGCGCCCAATCCCTGGTGGGTCGGGTGGGCACAAATCCGGACGATCCCTGGATATTCCCTCTCCAAGCGGTCAGCGACTTGGAGGGTTCCGTCGGAAGATCCATCGTCCACGAGGATCAATTCATAAGCATCCTTTAAGGTGCTCAAGGTGGCATGGAGGGTTTGAACGCAGGCGGATAGGTTAGCCTGCTCGTTGAACGCGGGAACAACGAAAGAGACGATTGGGTTGTCTGGGGGAAGCACGCATTTATCATAATCGGAAGCGGGGATTGGGTCAAAAGGGATGAGAGGGACTGGGGTTGGTGTGGCGGTCATTGGGTGCGGCCGTTGGGGCCGAAACCATATTCGGGTTTTTAGTGGTCTGTCAGGAGCGCGGCTGGTTGCGGCGGCGGATATCGATGGAAATCCCTTGCGCCCATTGAGAAGCGGGTTCCCTCGGATGCAGATCGAGAGGGATTACCGTAAGCTTCTCGAAAACCGCCAGGTGGAGGCCGTGGTCATTGCCACTCCCACCTCGACCCATTTCCCCATCGCCCGCCAAGCCCTTCAGTCCGGCAGGCATGTCTTGTGTGAAAAGCCGTTGTGCGAGAATGTCCGGCAAGCCGACGAACTGGTTCGGCTTAGCCAGCGCCATCGGCGCACCCTCATGGTCGGGCATACCTTCTTGTTTAATCCCGGGATTGTCAAGGTGAAGGAGCTGATCGACAAAAAGGAATTGGGTCCTCTGTTTTACTTGTCCTCCACCCGGACCAATCTGGGCCCGATCCGAACGGATGTGAACGTCGTGTATGATTTGGCCAGCCATGACGTAGCGATCTTCAACTGGCTGCTTGGGTCTGTGCCTGAAGGGGTTTCGGCTTGCGGGGCAGCCTTCCTTCAGCGAGGAGTGGAGGATGTCGCCTTTTTGACCCTGAGGTACCCCCGCCATGTGCTGGCGAGCGTTCACGTCAGTTGGTTGAATCCGAAGAAGGTTCGTCAGATCATCGTCGTGGGAAAGAGGAAAATGGCCACCTGGGATGATCTCAAGCTTCACCTCCCTGTAGCGGTCTATGATCGGGGAGCCAAGGTGACGCAGGAGTATGGAGGCTATGGGGAGTTTCTGCGTGTTTCCATGTGGGAGGGGGATGTCCGTCTGCCGAAGATCCGCTTGGAAGAACCGCTGAAGATTCAGGATAGGGTCTTTCTGGAGGCGATTGGGAGCGGGCATCTGGGCCGCTCCGATGGAAAATTTTCGGTGGGGGTGACCCGGGTTTTAGAGGCGATGACGAGGTCTTTGCGGTCCAACGGAGGCGCTGTTCCAGTGAGATGAGGAGACATCCTTTCTGATGTTTGGGCTGGAGGGGAGGGCTGTTTTGGTGACGGGGGCTTCCCGTGGAATCGGCGAGGCGACGGTCAAACTCCTGAGGGATCTGGGTGCTGCGGTTGCGGCGAGCAGTTTGTCGGAGCCCGCCGGATGTGCAGACCTGAATCTAAAAGCCGATGTTCGGGATCCTCGCGCGATGGAAGCGGCGGTCAAAAGGGTGGAGAGGATCTTGGGCCCTCTGTTTGGGATCGTGGCCAATGCGGGAATCACCCGGGATCGCCTGTTCTCGAGGATGACCCAGGAGAGCTGGCGGGCTGTCATGGAGACGAATCTTCAAGGCGTATACAACACCGTCCGCCCGGCGATCTCCAGGGTGTACAGGCGAAGGGAAGGGGCTTTCGTTTTCATCAGCTCCATGGTTGGGCAGCGGGGAAACGTCGGGCAGACGAATTATGCGGCGAGCAAGGCTGCGCTGATCGGTTTTGCCAAGGCGCTGGCGCTTGAGGGAGCGCGGTACGGTGTTCGGGCGAATGTGGTTGCCCCTGGATTTATCGAGACCAGGATGCTCGCCTCCATCCCGCCGCGCGTCAAGGCCCGCCTCTTGTCCCAGATCCCTCAGGGGAGATTTGGCCAGCCCGTGGAGGTGGCATGGGCGGTGGCTTTTCTTCTGTCGCCTGTGGCGGCTCGATACATCACGGGGGAGGTTCTTCGGGTGAACGGGGGGCAGTATCTGTGAGCCGGAAGCGCGCTCGGGAATGATCAGCGAAAAGGCGGTGGTGCAGACCCGCAGGATTGGCAGGGATGTGACGATCGGAGAGTTTGCCGTTGTGCGGCCCGGGGTGGAGTTGGCTGACGGGGTTGAGATTGCCCCTTTCGCACTGGTGGGGATGGAGCCTCGGGGGGGAGGGGTTCTCAAGCGCCGGCCTGTTTTTGAAAAGAGGATTCTCATTGGAAGGGGTACGTTCATCGGCCCTCACGCGGTGGTCTATTACGACGTGGAGATTGGGGAAGAGACCCTGATTGCGGATGGGGTTTCGATTCGGGAACAATGCGGGATCGGTTCCCGCTGCGTCCTTGCACGATACGTGACCGTCAATTACCACACGGTGATCGGGGATCGTACCAAGATCATGGATTCCACGCATATCACTGGAAATTGCCGGATTGGGTCCGACGTTTTCATCAGCCTCTTGGTGGGGACCGTCAACGACAACAGCTTGGGCAAACGATACAGCGATCAGGAAACCCGCGGGCCGATCATTGAGGACCAGGCGTTCATCGGGGTAGGGGCTGTTTTGTTGCCCGGTGTGCGAATCGGCCGGGGCGCAGTGGTCGGTGCAGGTTCGATTGTGACGAAGGATGTGGAACCGTGGACCCTGGTCATGGGGGCTCCCGCTCGCTTCGTCCGCAGGGTGCGGCCAGAGGAAGTGTGAAGCCGAGGGATTCGGGGGAGATCCCCCTGGTGGACCTGTCGGTGCAATACCGTTCCATTCAGGCGGAGATCGATCGAGCGATTCGGGGGGTTCTCTCCAAGGGCTGTTTCATCCTGGGCGAGGAGGTCTCGGCCTTCGAGCAGGAATTTGCCGAGAGGGTTTCCGCAACGCGGTACGCGGTCGGTGTCAACAGCGGTTCGGACGCCCTGCGCCTGGCTCTCGCCGCTCTCGAGATTGGGCCTGGCGATGAGGTCATCCTTCCGGCCAATGCCTTCATTGCGGCCGCCTTTGCGGTCATGGCGGTGGGGGCAAAGCCGGTGCTGGT
>CAYFIG010000022.1:2638-14555 GCA_964342905.1 uncultured bacterium | reverse complement strand
CAATCGTCCCCACGTTCACGTGCGGCTTCGTCCGCTCGTACTTCGCCTTGGCCATCTAATCTTCCTCCCGGGTGAGGAGGCTAGTTGGAACCAACCCGCGGGGCCGGCCGGCCAGCCACCTTTGCCATGATTTCCTCCCCGATGGCCGGCGGCAGTTCCTCATAGCGGGCGAACTGCATCGTGTAGGTCGCCCGCCCCTGAGTCATCGAACGGAGATCGGTGGCATAGCCGAACATCTCGGCGAGGGGCACGGTGGCGCGAATCACCTGAGAACCGGCGCGGGTGTCCATGGCCTGCACCCGGCCCCGGCGGCTGTTCAGGTCGCCCACCACGGCGCCCATGTACTCCTCCGGCACCACCACCTCCACCTGCATAAGCGGTTCCAGCAGGACCGGCTTCGCCTTCCGGCAGGCCTCCTTGAAAGCCATGGATCCGGCGATCTTGAAGGCCATCTCGGAGGAGTCCACCTCGTGGTACGAGCCGTCGGTGAGCGTCGCCTTCACGTCGGCCATGGGATAGCCGGCCAGCACACCGGTCTCCTGAGCCTCGCGGACCCCTTTCTCCACGGCGGGGATGAACTCCCTCGGGATCGTGCCGCCCACGATCTTGCTCTCGAAGACAAACCCCTGGCCCGGCGGGAGCGGCGCCACCTCGAGCCACACGTCGCCGTACTGGCCGCGACCGCCAGTCTGCCGGATGAAGCGGCCCTGCGCTTCGGCCGTTTGACGGATCGTCTCCCGATAGGCTACCTCAGGCTTGCCCACGTTGGCCTCAACCTTGAACTCGCGAAGCAGCCGGTCCACGATGATCTCCAGGTGCAGCTCGCCCATCCCGGAGATCAGCGTCTGCGAGGTTTCCGAGTCAACGGTCACCTTGAAGGTCGGATCTTCCAACGCCAGGCGGCTGAGCGCCAATCCCAACTTATCTTCGTCGGTCTTCGTCTTCGGCTCGATGGCCACGGCGATGACCGGTTCGGGGAACTCTATCGGCTCCAACCCGATGGGGTACCGCGGGTCTGACAGCGTGTCCCCTGTCGTCGTGAACTTCAGGCCCACAGCACCGGCGATGTCCCCGGCGGCCACGGCCTCGATCTCCTCGCGCTTGTTGGCATGCATCCGAAGGAGCCGGCCGACCCGCTCCTTTTTCTCCTTGGTTGAGTTGTACACATGGGAGCCGGAACGAAGCGTGCCCGAGTACACCCGCAGGAAGACGAGCTGACCCACGTACGGGTCGTTCATGATCTTGAAGGCAAGAGCGGAGAACGGCTCGCCGTCCCCCGGAAGGCGCACCTCGTTCTCCCGGGTCTCCGGGTTGATCCCCTGCACCGGCGGGATGTCCAGAGGGGAGGGGAGGTAGCTCACCACAGCGTCGAGGAGGGACTGAACGCCTTTGTTTCGGAAGGACGCGCCACACAGGACCGGCACCAGTTTCATCGCGATCGTTCCGGCCCGCAGTGCGGCCGTAATCTCGTCGGGACTGATCTTGCCGTCCTCCAGGTATTTCTCCATCAGCGTATCGTCCACCTCGGCCAGTGCCTCGATCATTTTCTCGCGGTACTCACGAGCCAGCTCCCGGTAGTCGGGGGGGATCTCCTGGTGGGTGAAGTTCTGGCCCAGAGACTCCTCCTCCCACACGATGGCCACCTGCTCGACGAGGTCGATCACGCCGACGAAGCTGTCTTCCTTTCCCAGGGGGATCTGAACCGGCACGGGGACCGCGCCGAGCCGCTCGCGCACCATGGCCGTAGATCGGTAGAAGTCCGCCCCGGTCCGGTCCATCTTGTTCACGTAGGCGATACGGGGGACGCGGTACTTGTCGGCCTGGCGCCAGACAGTTTCGGTTTGAGGCTCCACGCCAGCCACCGCATCGAGAATGGCGACGGCACCATCCAAAACCCGCAGCGAGCGCTCGACCTCCACGGTGAAGTCTACGTGCCCGGGCGTATCGATGATGTTGATTCGGCAGTCGCGCCAGAAGCACGTGGTCGCGGCAGATGTGATGGTAATCCCCCGCTCCTGCTCCTGGACCATCCAGTCCATGGTGGCGGTCCCCTCGTCCACCTCGCCGATCTTGTATGAGCGGCCGGTGTAGTACAGGATCCGCTCCGTGGTGGTGGTCTTCCCGGCATCAATATGGGCCATGATGCCGATGTTGCGCGTTTTCTCAAGCAGGTACTGCCGTTCCACCGTTGCCCCTGTCCCTTTTCAGGCAATCGAAAAGGGGGGTTCGCCTGCGGCCCCCCTCTTCGAGACCTTCGACGCTACCAGCGATAGTGCGCGAAGGCCTTATTGGCCTCCGCCATCTTATGCGTATCCTCCCGCTTCTTCACTGCGGCCCCGCGGTTATTGGCCGCGTCCAACAGCTCGCCAGCCAGCTTCTCAGCCATGCTCTTCTCCGAGCGGCGCCGCGCGGAGGCGACGAGCCAGCGCATGGAGAGCGAGGTCCGCCGTTCGGAGCGCACCTCAACGGGCACCTGGTAGGTGGAGCCGCCCACCCGGCGGGACTTTACCTCGACCGCAGGCTTTACGTTGTCAACCGCCTGCTTGAAGAGCTTCAGCACATCCTGCTGTTTGGTCCGCTGCTGGATCAAGTCCATGGCCTCATACATGAGACGCTCCGTCACGCTCTTCTTGCCGCGGGTCATCATGGTGTTGACGAACTTCGCCACGAGGCGGCTCCCGTATTGGGGATCCGGTGCAATCTCCCGGCGCTGCGCTCCGCTCCGTCTCATGAAGCCACTCCGGCGCCGGCCCTCGGGACCTTCGCGCCGTATTTGGACCGGCTTTGCTTTCGGTTTGCAACCCCCGTCGCGTCGAGCGTGCCCCGGATGATGTGGTACCGGACACCCGGGAGGTCCTTCACGCGACCCCCACGGATCAAAACGATGGAGTGCTCCTGCAGGTTGTGGCCCACGCCCGGAATGTAGGACGTGACCTCAAATCCGTTTGTGAGCCTGACCCGGGCAACCTTACGGAGTGCCGAGTTCGGCTTCTTCGGGGTGGTCGTGTACACCCGAAGGCAGACACCACGCTTCTGCGGGCAGCCCTCCATGGCCGGGGTTTTGAATTTTTTCCGTACCGCTTCCCGCCCCTTTCGAACCAGCTGGTTAATCGTTGGCATAGGACTCCATCACCGCGAGCGGCGACAAAACTCCCACTTTATACCCGAACCGCCTCCCTTTGTCAAACCGAACATCTGCCCGAACCTCCATCGGACGAGTTATCCTGCGGCCGCTACCGGGGCTTCCCCCTCCGCGACCGGCTCCGCCGGCAGTTCGGCCGGCTTGGGTTCTTCAACGGCGATCACCTCGGCCCGCGTGTAGTGGCTGAGCCCGGTTCCCGCCGGGATGAGCCTGCCGACGATGACGTTTTCCTTCAGACCGCGCAACTCGTCGACCTTACCGCTGATGGCCGCCTCCGTAAGCACCCGGGTGGTCTCCTGGAAGCTGGCCGCGGAAATAAAGCTGTCAGTGGAGAGCGACGCCTTGGTGATCCCGAGGAGCACCGGCTTGGCGGTCGCAGGGCGCTTACCCTGAGCCAGCATTTTCTCGTTCTCTTCCTGAAAGACGAACTTGTCGACCAGCTCGCCCACCACGAAGTCCGTATCCCCTACGTCCTCAATGCGGACGCGCCGGAGCATCTGGTGCACGATGATCTCGATGTGCTTATCGTTGATGCTTACGCCCTGCAACCGGTACACCTCTTGCACCTCGTTCACCAGATAGCGCTGGAGCTCCCGGTCGCCAAGGACCGCCAGATAGTCGTGGGGGTTGGGGGAGCCGTCCATGAGGGGCTCGCCGGCCTTAACCCGGTCCCCTTCGTGAACCGAGATGTGCTTGCCCCGTGGAATCAGGTACTCCCTGGTCTCGCCGTTGTCGGCGCGGATCACGATCTTCCGCATGCCCTTGACGAAACCAGAGAACTCCACCGTGCCATCGATCTCAGTAATGACCGCCTGTTCTTTCGGCTTCCGGGCCTCAAAGAGCTCGGCCACCCGGGGGAGTCCTCCCGTGATGTCCTTGGTCTTGGTGGTCTCCCGCGGGATCTTGGCGATGATGTCACCGGAAAATACGTCCGAATCATTCGGAACTAGAAGGTGCGCCCCCACCGGAAGCTGGTACCGCCCAACGGTTTCCCCGTTGGCGTCTTTGATAGAGACCCGCGGCTGGAGCTGACCCTCGGTATCCTCAATAATCACCTTCCGAACCAACCCCGTGACCTCGTCGATCTCCTCCTTGACGGTCACCCCCTCCACGATATCGCGGTAGGCCAGGCGGCCGGAGACCTCGGTAAGGATCGGGGTCGTAAACGGATCCCACTCCACCAGCACCTGTCCGGTCTGGACGCGCTTTCCCTCCTTCACCTTCAAGCGGGCCCCCGGCACCACTGGGTAGCGCTCCTTATCCCGGCCGCGGTCGTCCGCCACGACGATCTCCCCGTTCCGGTTCATGACCACCAGGTCCCCATCCCGATTTACGACAGTCCGCAGGTTGTGGTACCTGATGATCCCGGCATTCTTGGCCTCGTGCCTGGACTGCTCGACGATCCGGCTCGCAGTCCCGCCGATGTGGAAGGTCCGCATGGTGAGCTGGGTGCCGGGTTCACCGATGGACTGGGCCGCGATGATCCCCACCGCCTCACCCAGCTCGACGAGCCGACCGGTGCCCAGGTTGCGGCCGTAGCACATGACGCAGACGCCGCGCCTCGCCTCGCAGGTCAGGACCGAGCGAATCGTAACTTTCTCCAGTCCCGAGTCGTCGATCTTGGCCGCCAGTTCCTCGTTGATCTCGGTGTTCGCCTGAACGATAATCTCTCCGCTGAACGGATCGCGGATGTCTTCGGCGGCCACGCGGCCCAGAATCCGGTCACGGAGCGACTGGATGATGTCGCCGCCCTCCACCAGCGGGATCGCTTCAATGTACTTGACGGTCCCGCAATCGTACCCGCTCACAATCACGTCCTGGGACACGTCCACGAGCCGGCGAGTCAAGTAGCCGGAGTCCGCTGTCTTCAGGGCGGTATCGGCCAGCCCCTTCCGGGCCCCGTGGGTGGACGTGAAGTATTCGAGCACGGTCAGCCCTTCGCGGAAATTGGAGGTGACCGGAGTCTCGATGATCGCCCCCGACGGTTTGGCCATAAGGCCGCGCATCCCCGCGAGCTGACGGATCTGCTGCTTGGAGCCTCGCGCCCCGGAGTCGGCCATCATGTAGATCGGGTTAAACTCGCCGCCCTGAGCGCCGCCCTCCAGCTCGCGGAACATCTCGTCCGCGATCCGCTCTGTGACGTGGGCCCAGATGTCCACGACCTTGTTATAGCGCTCGCCGTTGGTAATGACCCCGTCCTGGTACTGCTGCTCCACCTCGATGACCTGGCGGCGGGCTTCCTCGATGAGGCGCTCTTTGGAGGACGGGATGTGCATGTCGTCGATGCCGATAGAGAGGCCTGAGAGCGTCGCGTACCGGAAGCCGATGTCCTTCAGCTCGTCGAGGAATTTGACCGTGACCTCGTTGCCGAGCTTGTTGTAGCAATCTGCCACGAGCGCGGTGACCTCCTTCTTCTTCAGCTCCCGATTCACGAACCGGAGCGGGTCCGGGATGACGTCGTTCAAGAGCGCCCGCCCGACCGTGGTCTCAATAATCTCGTCCTTCCAGCGCATCCGGATCCCGGCCTGAAGGTCTACTTCCTCGGCGTCATAGGCCAGCCGGACATCCTCCGGGTCGGCGAAGAGACGGCCTTCCCCCTTCGCCCCCGGCTGCTCCTTGGTCAAGTAGTAGATCCCGAGCACCATGTCCTGCGTGGGAACCGCGAGCGGCTGGCCGTTCGCCTGGGAGAGGATGTTGTTGGACGAGAGCATGAGAACCTGCGCCTCCAGCTGCGCCTCCATGCTCAACGGGACGTGGACCGCCATCTGGTCGCCATCGAAATCGGCGTTGAAGGCCGTGCAGACCAGCGGGTGGATCTCGATAGCCTTCCCCTCCACCAGGATCGGCTCGAAGGCCTGGATCCCCAGCCGATGGAGCGTGGGAGCCCGATTCAGCAGCACCGGGTGCTCACGGATGACCTCCTCGAGGATGTCCCAGATCTCCGGGCGCTCCTTCTCCACGTACTTCTTCGACGCCTTGATGGACGACGCGATGCCCCGTTCTTCCAGCTTGCGGAGGATGAAGGGCTTAAACAGCTCGATCGCCATGATCTTGGGCAAGCCGCCCTGGTGAAGCTTTAGGTCGGGCCCGACCACGATCACCGAGCAGCCGGAATAGTCCACGCGCTTGCCGAGCAGGTTTTGGCGGAACCGTCCCTGTTTGCCCTTCAGGGTGTCGGAAAGCGACTTGAGCGGCCGGTTATTGGGACCGGTAATCACGCGACCCCGCCGGCCATTGTCGAAGAGCGCGTCCACCGCCTCCTGGAGCATCCGCTTCTCGTTACGGATGATGATCTCAGGGGCCTTGAGCTCCATGAGCCGCTTGAGCCGGTTGTTTCGGTTGATGACGCGGCGGTAGAGGTCGTTGAGATCCGAGGTGGCGAAGCGACCGCCGTCCAGCGGGACGAGCGGCCTGAGCTCCGGCGGGATTACCGGGATCACTTCGAGGATCATCCACTCGGGCTGGTTCCCAGACTTAAGGAACGCCTCGCCGATTTTCAATCGCTTGACGGTCTTCTTTCGCTTCTGCGCCGATGTCTCGCTCAACATTTGAGCGCGCAGCTCGCGGGTGAGCGCGTCCAGGTTCAGATCGCGGAGCAGCTCCCGAATGGCCTCGGCGCCCGTCCCCACCTTGAAGGCGTCGGCGCCGTGCTCTTCCTGAAGCTTCCGCGCCCGGTCCACGGGCAGCAGGTCCTTCTTCTTGAGTCCGGGGACCCGACCCGGGTCAAGCACCACATATTCCTCGAAATAGAGCACCTTCTCCAACTCACGGAGCGACATGTCGAGAAGTTGGCCAATGCGGCTTGGCAGCCCCTTGAAGAACCACACGTGGGAAACCGGCGAGGCCAACGCAATATGCCCCATGTTCTCTCGACGCACGCGAGCCCGCGTCACCTCGACCCCGCACTTGTCGCACACGACGCCCGCAAATTTCATCCGCTTGTACTTGCCGCACGCGCATTCGTAGTCTTTGGTCGGACCGAAGATGCGGGCGCAGAACAGCCCGTCTCGCTCCGGTTTGAACGTCCGGTAATTGATAGTTTCCGGCTTCTTCACCTCACCTTTGGACCACAAACGGATTTTCTCGGGAGAAGCCAGCCGGATACGGATCGAGTCGAACGTGATGGGCTTCGGATGCCGATCGAGGATCCCCCACAAGTCCCTCGCGGGCCGTTCCTCTCTGATCAGGCTGCCGAACTGCCGATCCGTCAGCATCAATATCCCCCCTGAACGGCTACTTTTTCGCGCCGCTCTTCTGGATGAGCTCCACATCCAGAGCCAGGCTCTGAAGTTCCTTCACCAGCACGTTGAAGGACTCCGGGGTCCCTGGCTCCAAGAAGTTTTCGCCCTTCACGATCGCTTCGTAGATGCGGTTTCGACCTTCGACGTCGTCAGACTTGACGGTGAGAATTTCCTGCAACGTGTGGGCGGCGCCGTAGGCTTCGAGCGCCCAGACCTCCATCTCGCCGAAGCGCTGCCCGCCGAACTGGGCTTTGCCGCCCAGCGGCTGTTGGGTCACGAGCGAATACGGGCCGATGGAGCGGGCATGCATCTTGTCGTCAACCAGGTGGGCCAGCTTCATCATGTAGATCTGCCCCACCGTCACCTCCTGATGAAACGGCTTGCCGGTCCGGCCGTCGTAGAGCACCGTCTTACCGGACCGGGGCAGACCTGCCTGTTGGAGATGATCCTTGATCTCCTGCTCGGTGGCGCCATCGAAGACCGGGCTTGCCACCCAGAGTCCGAGAGCCTTGGCCGTCCACCCCAGGTGAGTTTCGAGGATCTGGCCCACGTTCATCCGCGAGGGAACCCCCAGCGGGTTCAACACGATCTCCACCGGGGTCCCGTCGGGCAGGTAGGGCATGTCTTCCTCGGGAAGGATCTTGGACACGACCCCTTTGTTCCCATGCCGGCCAGCCATCTTGTCCCCAACTGAGAGCTTCCGTTTGACCGCGACGTACACCTTCACCATCTTGATGACCCCCGGTGGCAGGTCATCCCCGCGGCGCAGACGGGTAATGCGCTCGTCAAGCATGGTCTCATAGATGGAGATCTGCTCCTCAGCCAGCTCCTCGATCTTGCTGATATTCTGGGCCAGCTGGGCCAGGCCGTCGTCTTCGCTGACCTTAATCTTCTTCAGCTCGTTCCAAGAGAAGTTGTCGAGATCGGCCCGGGGGATCTTGTCCCCTTTCTTGCCCAGCTTCTTTTTGGTCACCGGGTCTACCAGATCTTGCAGGAGCGTCTTGCCGACCAGGAGGTTCTTCAGCTTCTGGTCGCGTTCCATCTCCACCATCGCGATCTCGTCCTGGTAGTCTTTCTCCAGGCGGCCGATCTCATCCTCCTCGATGGACTTCGCCCGTTCGTCCTTGTCCACTCCTCGGCGGGAGAAGACCTTGACGTCCACCACGGTCCCCTCGATCCCCGGCGGAACCGTGAGCGAGGTGTCGCGGACGTCACCCGCCTTCTCGCCAAAAATGGCCCGGAGGAGCTTCTCCTCAGGGGTCAGCTGCGTCTCTCCCTTGGGCGTGATCTTGCCGACAAGAATATCCCCGGCCCGCACCTTGGCCCCGATGCGGACGATGCCGGATTCGTCCAGGTCTTTCAGCGCCTCCTCGGAAACGTTGGGGATATCTCGGGTGATCTCCTCCTTCCCAAGCTTGGTGTCGCGCGCTTGGACTTCGAACTCCTCGATGTGGATGGAGGTGTAGCGATCGTCCTTCACCAGTCGCTCGGACACCAGGATGGCGTCTTCGAAGTTGTAGCCACCCCAGGGCATGAAGGCGACGAGCACGTTGCGACCGAGGGCAAGCTCGCCCTGGTCGGTGGCGGGGCCATCGGCAATCACCTCGCCTGCCTGGACTCGCTGCGCTTTCCGCGCGATGGGTTTTTGGTTGATGCAGGTATTCTGGTTCGAGCGCTTGTACTTCGTCAGGTTGTAGATGTCCAGCGGGAGGTCCTGCACCGGGTCGGCCTTTTTCGAGCGGCTTTCCGCACGCACGACGATGCGATCAGCCGAGACGTACTCCACCACGCCGGAGCGCTTGGCCAGCACCACGGCGCCGGAGTCCCGGGCCACGATGTGCTCCATCCCGGTGCCGACCAGCGGAGCCTCGGGCTGGAGGAGCGGGACAGCCTGACGTTGCATGTTGGACCCCATGAGGGCTCGGTTGGCGTCGTCGTTCTCCAGGAAGGGAATCATGGAAGCTGCCACGGAAACCAGCTGCTTGGGAGAGACGTCCATGTAATGGACCTCTTCCGGCGACACCATCTTGAACTCACCGCCTCCCCGGGCGGAGACCCGGTCCTGGACGAACCGATTGTGCGGGTCCAGCTCCGCGTTGGCCTGCGCGATGACGTACTGCTCCTCTTCGAGGGCGGTGAGGTACATGATCTCGTCCGTCACCACGCCGCCCTGGACTTTGCGGTAGGGGGTCTCGATAAACCCGAACTCGTTGATCCGGGCATAGGTCGAGAGCGACGAGATCAGCCCGATGTTCGGTCCCTCAGGGGTCTCGATGGGGCAGATGCGGCCGTAGTGGGTCGGGTGTACGTCGCGGACCTCAAACCCGGCCCGCTCCCGGGAGAGGCCCCGGGGACCAAGGGCGGAGAGGCGGCGCTTGTGAGTCAGCTCAGCCAACGGGTTGGTCTGGTCCATAAATTGGCTGAGCTGGGAGGATCCGAAGAACTCCTTGACCACCGCCGAGACAGGTTTTGCATTGATCAGATCGTGCGGCATCAGATTCGTGATGTCGGAGATGGACATGCGCTCCTTGACCGCCCGCTCCATCCGGGTCAGCCCGACCCGAAACTGGTTTTCGAGCAACTCGCCCACGGAGCGGACCCGTCGGTTCCCAAGATGGTCGATGTCATCCGTAGGCTTCGTGCCAAGCTTGACGAGAAGCAGGTGGCGGATCACGTGGACCATGTCCTCGCCCCGGAGCGTCCTGGCATTGAGCGGGGCGTCGATCACCAGCTTCTTGTTGACCATGAAACGCCCCACCCGAGCCAAGTCGTAGCGGCGCGGATCCATAAACATCCCCCGGAAGAGCGTGCGGGCCGATTCCACGGTGGGAGGATCGCCGGGCCGGAGACGACGGTAGAGTTCCACGAGCGCCTCGTCAGGGTTCCGGAAGTGGTCGCGGGCCAGCGTTTCATAGATGGAGGCGTCCACCTTCTCGGGGTTCAACACGAGAAGCTTGAACGGGGCTACGCGGCGGGCCATGATCTGGGAGAGCACGGGGGCGGTAATCTCCTGGTTGACTTCCAGCAGCACCTCACCAGTCTCTGAGTCCACCACCTTGTTACCCGTCCGCCGGCCCACCAGCAACTCGGCCCGGACTGGAATCTCCTCCACGCCCAGCTCCTGAAGGTGCTCGATGAGCTTCCGGGTCAGGACTGCTCCCTCCTGGACCACCGGCTCTTTATGGCGCGGCGGCCGGATGTCTGCTACCGCCTTCTCGCCCACATGAGCCTGGGGGTTAAGACGCTTGGCCGCCAGACCCTCTTGGATTGAAAGAACCTCCTCCAGATCGTAGAAGAACGCCAGGATCTCCTCGTCCGATAGGATGGCCCCTTTCTCCAGGAACCAGTAGGCGCGGAAGAAGGCCGTGGCCAGCATCTTTCGGCGGCGGTCCACGCGGACGTGCAGAATATCGTTCGCGTCGAAATCGAACTCTACCCATGAGCCGCGGTACGGGATCACCCGGGCGGAATGCAGAGGTCTTCCGGAGGCGAGCGTTTTGCCTTTGTCGTCGTCGAAGAATACGCCCGCCGACCGCTGGAGCTGGGAGACCACCACCCGCTCGGTCCCGTTGATGATAAAGGTGCCCTTGTCGGTCATCACTGGGATCTCGCCCAGGTAGACCTCTTGTTCTTTGATGTCGCGAACCGTGCGGGTCTTTGCCTTCTTGTCCTGGTCGTACACCACCAGGCGGAGGGTCACCTTCAGCGGGATCGCGTAGGTCATCCCGCGGTCGTTGCACTCCTCCACCGTGTACTTGGGATCCCCGAAGTGGTAGCCCACGAACCCCAACGAGGCGTTCTCGTTGTAGTCGACGATCGGGAACACGGACTTGAATACCGCTTGGAGCCCGGCGTCCTCCCGTTGCTCGGAGGGGGCATCCTTCTGGAGGAAGCTCTCATAGGAGCGCTTCTGGACCTCGATCAGATTCGGGATCTCCACGATGGACGGAATCTTCCCAAAATCTTTCCGCATCCGGCGCCCACACTGGATCACTCCTGCCATACTACCTCCTTAAGGGGCGCGCACCCACGGCTACGCCGTGGGTACCCGGCCGCCTCATCCGACCTGGCGACGTTCCGTCTCCGACGGCTCGCCAGGTATCCGCCGTCCTCCTGTTTGGAGACTACTTCACCTCCATGGTGGCACCCGCCTCTTCCAGTTTCTTCTTCATCTCAGCCGCCTCGGCCTTGGAAACCTTCTCCTTCACAGGCTTGGGGGCCCCGTCCACCAGGTCCTTGGCCTCTTTCAGGCCAAGCCCGGTCAGTTCACGGACCACCTTAATCACCTGGATCTTCTTTTCGCCGACCGCGGCGAGGATCACGCTGAACTCGGTTTGCTCCTCCTCCGCCGCTCCGGGCGCGGCGCCGAGTGCGCTGGCACCTGGCGCCACCGCGACGGGCATAGCGGCCACGGAGGAAATCCCATACTTGTCCCGCAGGCCCTTCACCAGGCGGTTGAGGTCAAGGACCGTCCAGGTGTCGATGGACTCCAGGACGTCGTCAATACTCGCTTTCGCCATCGGTCGCTTCCTCC
>CAYFIG010000022.1:0-2538 GCA_964342905.1 uncultured bacterium | reverse complement strand
CCCGCAGCATTCCTTCCAGAGTGTGCACCAACTGAGCGATGGGAGCCTGAAACCCACCAACCACCTGGGTCAGCAGGACCTCCCGGGAGGGGAGGTCAGCAAGCGCGCGAAGCTCCCCAGGTTGGACGAGCTGACCCTCGACGCATCCGAGCTTGATCTGGAGGGCGGGGGTGTTCCGGACGAAAGCCGCGAGGGCCTTGGCCACGGGCACCGGGTCCTTGCCCAGCACCAGCCCGGTCGGGCCTTTGAGGTGCGGCCCGAGGCAGTCCAACGGCGATTCCTGGAGCGCGAGCCTGGCCAGGCGGTTCTTCACCACCTTGTACTCCGCCGATACAGATTTGAGCTGCTTTCGGAGGTCCGAGAGCTGCTGGACCGTCAGGCCGCGATACTCGGTGAGGACCGCGGTTTTTACGCCCGCCAGCTTGGCTTTCAGGGCCTCGACAGACTCGACTTTCACTTGCGTGGGCATTGCCCGGTCCTATTTCTTGAACAGGTTGGCCACGCGCTGGGCGTCCACACGAATCCCCGGCCCCATCGTGGATGAGACCGTGATGGAGCGCAGGTACTGGCCCTTTGCCGCAGCCGGCTTGGCCCGCATGATGGCCTCCAGGAGCGCCAGAGCGTTCCCCGTGAGGTGCTCGGCCGGGAATGACTTCTTCCCGACACGCACATGAACGTTACCCGCCTTGTCCACCCGGAACTCCACCTTCCCGGCCTTCACCTCCCGGACCGCCCGGGCCACGTCAAAGGTCACGGTCCCCACTTTAGGGTTCGGCATGAGGCCCCGCGGCCCGAGGATTTTCCCCAGCCTGCCGACCTGCCCCATGAGGTCCGGTGTGGCAATGGTGGAGTCGAAGTCCATCCACCCACCCTGGATCTTCTCGATGAACTCCTCGGCCCCGACATAATCGGCCCCAGCCTCCCGGGCCTCACGCTCCTTCTCGCCCTTGGCGAAGACGAGAACCCGGACTGATTTGCCGACTCCGTGGGGCAACACGATGGCCCCGCGCACCATCTGGTCCGAGTGCTTGGGGTCCACCCCGAGCCGGATTGCCATCTCCACGGTCTCATCGAAGCGGACCCAGGCCGCCTTCCGGACGATCTCCATGGCGTCCTCGACGGTGTGTTCCCGCTCCCGGTCCACCAGCGCAAGCGCCGCCGCGTATTTCTTGCCAGCCATCTGAGGCTCCTGGACCCTTACACGACCTCGATCCCCATGCTGCGAGCCGTGCCCTCGACGGTGCGCATGGCGGCCTCGAGAGAATCGGTGTTGAGGTCTGGCAGCTTGGTCTGGGCGATCTCCCTGAGCTGGGCGCGGGTCACGGTGCCGATCTTCTCTTTTTCGGCAGTGGCGGAGGCCTTGGCGATCCCGGCTGCGCGCTTGAGGAGGACCGATGCCGGAGGGGTCTTCACCACAAAGGTGAACGACCGGTCATGATAGATAGTGACCACCACCGGCAGAATGAGGCCTTCCTGGGAGGCCGTCTGGGCGTTGAAGCCCTTGCAGAACTCCATGATGTTGACCCCGTGCTGCCCAAGGGCCGGGCCCACGGGCGGCGAGGGGTTGGCTTTGCCTGCTGGAATTTGCAGCTTGACGACTGCCTGGACTTTCTTGGCCATTGACCCCCTCCTAGAGGCATTCCACTTGGTAGTATTCGAGTTCGACGGGGGTAAGCCGGCCGAAGATCGCCACCATCACCTTCAGCTTCCCCCGCTCGGGGTTGAGGTCGTCGATCGTTCCAGTAAAGTTCACAAAGGGGCCCTCGATCACGCGGACCTTATCACCCCGCTGGAAGACCGACTTGGGCTTGGGCTTTTCAGCGCCCGCCTCCATCTGCCGGAGGATTTCCTCCACCTCGTCCCGTGGGATGGGGACTGGCTTGGCCCCCGAGCCAACGAAGCCCGTCACCTTGGGAGTGCTCCGAACCAGATGCCAGGTCTCATCGGTCAGCTCCATCTCCACGAGCACATAGCCCGGGAAGAACTTCTGCGGGGTGATGCGCTTCTGCCCCTTGCGGACCTCCACCACCTCTTCGGTCGGCACCACCACACGGGTGATCTGTTCCTGAAGGCCGAAGATCTTGGCCCGCTGCTCGATCCCGGAGGCCACTTTGTTCTCGAACCCCGAGTAGGTATGGACGACGAACCACTGCCGGTTCGACGGTTGGGTGACCGTGCTCTCGTCGCTCATCGGAGGATGACCTCCACGACCCGGGAGAGACCGATATCCACCATGAAGAGAAACAGCCCGATCACGCCCACCACGACGAACACCACGACCGTCGAGTTCGCCACCTGAAAGCGGCTGGGCCAGCTCACTTTCTTGAACTCGGCCAACACCTCCCTCAAGAACTGTTGGATCCGCCTCAAATACTCCATTCGTTTCTCGGAGGGGGGTTACACCCCCCTACCCTCGCCTCCGGCTCGTGCTCTCCGCAATCTTGCTGGGGCAAGACTGCTTCGCGTGCCGAACCTCCCCCCTTCGGTTGCGCGGGCGTAGCCCGCGCTTGAACACGGCTTCGAGGAGAGAGGCCCCGC
>CAYFIG010000021.1:0-14825 GCA_964342905.1 uncultured bacterium | reverse complement strand
GGGCCTACCACCTCGCCCGGGGCGAAAAGCGAACCAAAGTATTGGTCCCGGACTCCTCCCACGGCA
Organism: uncultured bacterium; assembly: GCA_964342905.1. GTDB lineage: Bacteria > Methylomirabilota > Methylomirabilia > Rokubacteriales > CSP1-6 > CAYFIG01. The sequence continues at coordinate 14,759 of CAYFIG010000021.1, read as the reverse complement.
CCAACCCGGCGTCCACGACGCTCTCGGGCTACCAGGTGGTCCAGCTGAAGTCCGATGCCAAGGGCGAAGTGGACCTGCTGGACCTGGAGCGAAACCTCGACGAGGACGTGGCCGCCTTCATGATCACGGTGCCGAACACCCTCGGCCTCTTCGAGTCGAGGATCGTCGAAATCACCGAGATGTGCCACGCCAAAGGCGTGCAGGTGTACATGGACGGGGCGAACCTGAACGCGATCCTGGGCATTACGCGGCCCGGAGACCTGGGCTTCGACGTGGTGCACATAAACCTCCACAAGACCTTCACGACGCCCCATGGCGGGGGCGGCCCCGGGGCGGGGCCGGTAGGAGTCAAGGCGCACCTCGTCCCGTTTCTTCCCACGCCGGTGGCGGCGCGGCGGACAAAGCCCGGGTCCGAAGCGCATGAATACTACCTGGACTGGGATCGCCCCCAGTCCATCGGGAAGCTGCAGGCGTTCTGGGGAAACTTCGGCATGCTGGTGCGCGCCTACACCTATCTCCGCACCATGGGCCCCGACGGCCTCCGCGCCGTGGCGGAGAACGCGGTCCTCAACGCCAACTATCTGATGAAGCGCCTGGAGCCCTACTACGACCTCCCCTACCCCGGTCCCTGTATGCATGAGTGCGTCTTCTCGGCCCGCCGGCAGAAGAAGCTTGGCATCAGCGCCATGGATATTGCCAAGCGCCTCCTTGACCTGGGCTTCTATGCGCCGTCCACCTACTTCCCGCTCATCGTCGAGGAGGCGCTGATGATCGAGCCCACCGAGACAGAGTCCAAGGAGACCCTGGACGCGTTCTGCGAGGCCATGATCCAGATTGCTCGGGAGGCCGAGACTGACCCGCGGGTGATCCACGACGCCCCGGTCACCACGCCCGTCCGCCGCCTCGACCAGACCCGCGCCGCCCGCCAGCCTGACCTCCGGTGGACCCCGCCCCGCTGAGCGGGCATGATCCTACTTCCGGAGTAGCACGTTCAGCCGGCTCACAGTGTTTGGGCCTATAATGAGCTGACGGGCTTCGCGGTCTTGATTACCGTGTATCGCCCCGATCCTGAACGATGGATTGACTGGAGGGTCCGGAGGAAGGCATGAAGCCGTTTCCAGCCTCTCGGAACAACGTTCAAAGTTGCCTAATGTAAGTATGAGCGTCTGGCGGCTTCTGGTCACCGAGCCCTTTGACGGAGCCAGCAACATGGCGCTGGATGAGGCGCTGCTGCTGGCGCGGATCGGGGGCGGAGCTCCGCCGACGCTCCGGTTCTTCTCCTGGAATCCTCCGGCGATCTCGCTCGGTTACGGTCAACGCCTGGACGCGCGGATCAACGTGGCGGCCTGCCAACGCCTCGGCGTGGATGTGGTGCGGCGTCCGACTGGAGGGAGCGCGATCTATCACGATACCTTGGAGGGAGAGGTCACCTACAGCGTGGTGGCCGGCGCGGCGGACTTCGAAGGAGCGGGGGATCTTCTCTCGACGTACCGGTGGATCGGGACTGCCTTGAGCGCGGGGCTCCGCGCCCTCGGAGTCCGGGCCGAGTTGGTGCCTGTCCTGAGGGACCGGGAGCCTTTCACTCTCCCGGCATTCTGCTTTGCCCGGACGGGGAGCTACGAAATCGAGGTAGGAGGCAGAAAACTGGTCGGGAGCGCCCAGCGAAGGCAGGGTGGCGCCTTCCTTCAGCACGGTTCGATTCTGTTGGGAGCCGACGCCGAGCGGGTCCGCTTGCTCTTTCCCGGTGAGGGAGACCCGCTGGCGGGGATGACCACGCTGGCGGCCGAGCTTGGGCGCCGGCCAACGTTCGATGAGACCGTGGAAGCGCTCGTCAGGGCGTTCCGTGAGACCCACGGCTTGGATCTTCCCCCCGGCGGCCTCCTCCTTGAGGAGAGTCAAATGATGGAGCGCTTGGTGCGGGAGAAGTACGCGACCGAGGCGTGGACACGGGACGCGCGGGCTCCCGCCGACCTTGGGGCTGCCCTACCTGTGCGCTAACCTGATGGGAGACCGACGCGAGTATCCCGAGCTCCCCCGAGTTGGTGTGGGGGTCGTGGTCCTGAAAGACGGCGAGGTTCTCTTGGTCAAGCGGGGTGGCCCGCCCCTCCAAGGGAAATGGAGTCTCCCCGGAGGGTTAGTCGAGCTTGGAGAGACCACCGAAAGCGCGGCAGTCAGGGAGGTAGAAGAGGAGTGCGGGCTCAAGGTCCGCCTCCTTGGCATCGCCGGCGTGATAGACAGGATCACCCGGGATGATCAAGGTCGGGTCAGGTACCATTGGGTGCTCGTGGATTACGTGGCTGTTCCGGAGGCCGACACCGCGCATGCGGGAAGCGACGCCGCCGAGGTGCGCTGGGTTCCGGTGGGTGACCTCGACCGCTACGACACCACAGACGGGCTGGCGGCCATGGTCCAGCGGGCCGTCAGCCTGAGCAAAGGAGGAACAGTTCGATGAAGCTCGCGCTTGTATCTCGACCTCTGGTCGAGGCCGAGGGGGATCTGCTGGTCGTGGGGCGTTATGCCGAGGAGAAGCGCCTCCCGCCAGCGCTGGCGGTCTTGGATCGAAAGCTCGGCGGGATGCTCTCAGAGGTGCTCAAGTCAGAAAAGTTCGAGGGCAAACCCGACCAGCTCTCGCACTTCTACACAGCCGGCCGGATCCCGGCCAAGCGCGTGCTGGTGGTCGGGCTCGGCAAGCGCCGGGAGCTGGATGCTGAGCGGATCCGGCGGGCAGCCGCCGTCGCGCTCCGTCGTTGCCGCGACCTGGGAGCCAAGATCGTCTCCACTGACCTCCTGGGAGACGAGCTTTCCGTCAGGATTCGGAGCCAGGCGATCGCGGAGGGCGCGCTCCTCGGCACCTACACCTTCGACCAGTACAAGAAAGAGAAAAACAACAAAGCGGTAGAGGAGCTCCGCGTCGTGGAGCCGGATCGGCGGAACCAGGCCGAGGCCCAAGAGGGGCTCAGTGCGGGAGAGATCTTCGCTGCCGCCACCTGCTACGCGCGCGACCTGGTCAACGGGCCTGCCAACCGTGTCACCCCCACCTACCTGGCCAAGATGGCCACCGAAATCGCGAAGGAAGGCAAGCTCAAGCTCCGGGTGTATGACCGGGAGGAGTGCCGGAAGATGGGGATGGGCGCCTACCTTGGCGTGGCGCAGGGGAGCCAGGAGCCCCCCAAGTTCATCCATCTCACCTACACGCCGCGCCCGCGACCTCGGAAGAAGATCGCGATTATCGGCAAGGGGATCACCTTCGACTCGGGTGGGCTTGACCTCAAGCCTGCCGACGCCATGCGCACAATGAAGGACGACATGTCCGGAGCCGCCGCGGTCCTGGGAATCATGCGCGCGCTCCCCAAGCTCGACCTCCCCCTGGAGGTGCACGGGGTCATCGCTGCCACCGAAAATATGCCTTCGGGCACCGCCCAACGTCCAGGTGACATCGTCAGGGCCATGACTGGGACGACGATCGAGATCGGCAACACCGACGCCGAGGGCCGGCTCACGCTAGCCGACGCCCTCGCCTACGCGGTCAAAGAGATCAAGCCTCAGGAGACGGTGGACCTGGCGACCCTCACCGGGGCCTGCGTGATCGCCCTCGGTCCCCTCTGCTCCGGGGTCATGTGGAACAATAAGCCGCTGGCCGACCGGATCCTGGCTGCGGCCGAGGCCGCGGGCGAGAAAATGTGGCCCCTCCCGCTGATCGAAGAGTACAAGGAGGGGCTCAAGAGCGACGTGGCCGACCTGAACAACGTGGGGCCCCGGGGAGGCGGCGCCCTCACGGCCGGGCTCTTCCTCAAGGAGTTCGCGGGGGACGTTCCCTGGGTCCACCTCGACATTGCGGGACCGGCCTTCAGCGAGAAGGACCTGCCGCTTGGCCCCAAGGGTGGCACCGGGGCTGGCGTTCGCACGCTCTTGACCTACCTGATAGCGCAAGCGGGCCGCCAGTAATGGTGGACCTCCACACGCACACGACCGCTTCCGACGGTACCCTCGCACCCGGCGATCTGGTCAAGGAGGCGGCGAGGCGCGGAGTGCGCGTGCTGGCGATCACCGACCACGACTCCACCGAGGGCCTGGCCGAGGCTCTGGAGGAGGCGGCCAGACATCCGCCCCTGACGCTGGTCCCGGGTATCGAGATCAACTGCGACGTGGAAGGGGGCGAGACTCACATCCTCGGGTACTTCCCCGACTATCAGGCTGAGTGGTTCCAGGCCTTTTGCCGCGAGCAGCGCGTGGAACGGGCCGCGCGCGTCCACCGAATCGCCGCCCGCCTCGCCGAGCTGGGCATGCCCATCGACCCCCAGGAGGTCTTCGACCTGGTCAAGGAGGGCGCCGCCGGCCGCCCTCACATCGCGCAGGTGATGGTGAACCACGGCTACGTCAAGTCGGTGCGCGAGGCCTTCGATAAATATCTGCGCGCCGGCGGGCCCGGCCACGTCCCGAGGAAGAAGCTCTCACCGCCTGAGGCTGTGGCCCTCCTCCGAAAGGCCCACGGCGTCCCTGTGCTGGCCCACCCGGGTTTTGCCGGGAGGGATGAGGAGATCCCGGCGCTCGTCCGCGCCGGCCTCATGGGGATTGAGTGCTACTACCAGGAACACTCAGCGGCCCAGACCGCGGAGTATCTTCAAAAGTGCAAGGACCTCGGGCTCGTGGCGACCGGCGGCTCCGACTTCCACGGCTCCCAAAGCGGGCGCACCAACCCGCTCGGCAGTCCGCGCGTTCCCTTCTCGGTGTACGAGGGCCTTCTGGCTAAGGCGAAGGCAGCCAAGCACTCGACCTGACGGCCGTCCGCTCTCGGTCGCCTGCGCGTCAGCGGGCGTAGGCGGGAAAGACACGGCGCACGACCTCGGGCGGGTTCATGCTCAGCATGCCGGTTACGAGCCGCTTGGCCGCGCCCCTGACCGCCACGAAGGTAATCCTGCCTGTGGCCAGGAGCGCGCCATCCGCGGCGAGCACGGCCGTCTCCGTCTCCCAGTAACGTGCATCGTCGGGTCGCGGGGTCACCCGCTTCCGCTGGCCGACCACGATCAACCGCTCCCCAAACCTGGCTGGCACGCGGTGAAGCGCGACCCGGATTTCCGTGGTCATGCCCGACTCGCCTGTGGCCAGGGCGCCCAACCAGAACGCGGCTTCGTCCAAGAGCGTCGTGAGCGTGGTCGTGGAGAGGTTTCCATCCGCTGTCCGGAACGGCTCTCGCGGGAGATACTCGGTCCAGACCTGCTGCGCGTCGAATCGAAGGGCAACCTGAAGCCCCTGGATGTTCTGGACCCCGCACGCGAAGCAGGAGTTCGAGATCGGCACGGGGAAGCCGGCGCTGAGGTCTCTTGGAAAGTCGGGACACTCCGAAGGCTGGTTGGTTGGTTTAACCCGCCCCTTCACGAGCAGGTGCGTGCCGTCTGAAAGGCGAAATTCGGCTCCGGTGCCGGAATCCCGGATCGCGAGAGGGAGGGGCGTATTCAGCGGAACCTTTCGCCGGTATGCGCCGAAAATCTCCCGAGGCCCGGCGACGCCGGATCGGCGTGCAATCGCGTCGAAGGCGGCCAGCACGCTCCCGCCGTGCGCCATCCCAGGGAGGCCCTGAAAGGTCTCATGAAGCGTGAGGGAATTCTGCGAGAGGCCGCGGGCCAGCAGCTGCTCGACTGACGAGAGTCTTATGGTTGCTTCTCCTTGCGCTCAGCCCAGAGGCGCAGGATGAGCTTTCCGCCCTCGTAGAGCAGCACGCCGCTCGCGACCGTCACGCCAGCGATCATTGCGAACTTCCGGTGCCGCCGGCGCGTTTCCTTTCGCGCCTCGCCCTCGATGTAGCGTTGGATAACCTCGATCGACGGGATCCTTCCGGCGGAGATGAATTCCTCCACCACATCACCGACGGTGCGCTGCTTCTCTTCCGGGTCGAGTTCGTTCTTCTTCCGGACGAGGCAGTCAAGCCAGTTCGGACGCCGGCACCTCTGGCCACACGTGGGTGCGAGGATCCCGTGTTTGCACGTAATCGCGGCGCGAAACGCAATGAGGGTTTTCGCAGTTTCGTCGAGATCCGGATGCTCGCCCAGCGCGCGATCGTCCACGCTCATTCACCTCGACTCAATTCGGTCCGCGCATATCGACCCGGCAAGTCTCTCAAGGCGCCCGGACGCCCTCTGCAGCGATTGCGTTAAGTGTTACGGGTCGGAGCAGTCGCGGGTGTAGCCGCAGCGGGGACAGACAATCTTACAATGGATCTCCTGCATCTCGGCGCCGCAGCGCTCACAGATCGGGTGCTCCTGGGAGGATCGGGGATCACTCATCCGGCCGTTCCTTGCTGCTCATATTCTAACCGTCGTTCGCTGCCCAATGCTACTCCGAAGCGTATGCCGGATCGCCGTTGGCGGCCGAGCACGCCCCGGCCTCTCTCCTTGACTTGACCGGACCCTCGGCCGATACTTTTCCCACGGGATCTGGTAAGGCTCGGCAAAAGGAGGCACGTATGGGCACGGCATGGCGGATCGGATTCTACGGGCTCCTCTCGTTGGTGCTCCTGGGGGGCGTGGGGGCCAAGGAGAAAGGCGAGGTGGCGCGGCCGAACGTCACGGGGCCCCAGGAGGCTGAAGTTCTCGGCGTCGTCATCGACCAGAGGGTCGCCCAGCCGATGGTGGTTCTTCAGGGGAAGCGGGACAAGCGAAACCTGGCCATGGTCATCGGGCACGCAGAGGCCAACGGCATCGCGCTCCCCCTCAACGGCATCACCCCCCCGCGACCGCTTACCCATGACCTCTTCCTGACCCTGTTCGGTCGGCTCCACGTGACCCTCCTCCGCGTGGTGATCACCGACCTGCGCGACGACATCTATTACGCCACCCTGTACCTCAAAGCGAACGGGACCGAAATGATTCTCGATTCCCGCCCCTCGGACGCCATCGCCCTGGCCATCCGCGCCAAAGCCCCCATCCTGGTGGAAGACCGAGTCTTCGACAAGGCAGGAACGTTGCCGCAGCGCCCCGGCGCGAGCCCTCACTTTTGACGATGACCGAGGCCGAGCGCGGGCCCACCGAGCAACAGTGGGCCATTCAACGGCGGCTGGAGGACGTCTTCACCAAGCTCGGGGAGAAGTACGGGAATCTCACGGGCCGGGTGGAGGTGAAGATCCGGCCCGAGGTCACTTTCGAGCAGATCGGCGGGCTCCAGGCGGCCAAGGCTACCCTCCGGGGCTTCGCCGCCGCGCTGGCCAACCCGGACCTCTACCGCCAGTGGGGGATTACCCCCCCCAAGGGACTGCTCCTCTACGGCCCACCTGGCACGGGCAAGTCCCTCCTGGCCAAGGCCCTGGCCAACACCTCGGAGGCCATTTTCTATCATCTGAAGCTGATGAACCTCACCTCCAAGTTCGGCCCCAACACCGGGGAGCTGCTCCAGGAGATCCTGACCATCGCCTTCCAGGAGGGAAGGGCCGTGATTTTCCTGGACGAAGCCGATGCCCTTTCGCTCGAGCATCTGCTCCCGCCGCCCCAGGTGCGGGAGGCGAGCGCCCGGCTGGTGGCGGCCCTGGCCGAGAAGCTGGACAGCCTCGATGAGTTCTCCGGGATCATTGTGGTGGCTGCCACCAACCGGACCGACGCCGTGGATCCCTCGTTGGTCGCGCCCGGCCGTTTGGACCGGCTCATTGAGGTGCCGCTCCCCGAAGGCCCGGCCCAGCAAGAAATCCTTGAGCTCAAGAAAGCTCAGGCGGAACGAAACGCCGGCAGAAAGCTCTTCGCCGAGCTGGACTATAGCTCAATCCTCCCCCCGATGGGCGGAATGAGCGGGGCCGAGATTGCGGAGATCGTCCGGCGGGCTCTGGAGTCCAAGGTCCACCTGGCCGGCACCGGAGGAGATTCCGGGCTCGTCACCACCCAAAACTTCCTCCACGAGATTGACGGCTACAAACGGATCCGTGAGGTGGTGGAAAAGATCCGTTACGGCCAGTACCTCTAGGAGCCTGCTCACCTCTCCATCTGGAGGGTCATGAATCCAGTGGTCTCCATCACCCACGTTCGCGTCCGCTACAAAGACACCGACTGCATGAAGATCGTCTACTACGGCAACTACCTCACCTACTTCGAGGTCGGACGGGTCGAGTTCCTGAGGCAGAACGGCCACCCCATGTCGGAGGTGGACGAGAAGCTCCACATGCCGGTCGTGGAGGCCATGGTGAAATACGTGAAACCCGCCAGGCTGGACGACCTGCTCGAGGTGAAGTGCTGGATCAGCGAGAAGCGGCGCGCCAGTTTCACGTTCAGCTACGAGATCAAGAACGAGGCGCGCGAGCTGATCGCCACCGGCTACACTCGCCACGCCTGCTCGGACCCCGCCACCGGCAAGCTGATTGCGCTCCCCGACTGGTTGAGACGGCTCATGGATATGGAGACGGAAGCCGAGTAGGCCGCATGCGTCTCATCGTTGCGCATCGGATTCTCATCGGAACAGCCATAGCCTTCGGTGTCTTCTTTACGGTCTGGGGAGTGGTGCGCTACGCGCGCACGGGCCAGGGGTTCCAGCTCCTCATCGCCGTCGTCACCGCCGTCATCACTCTCGGCCTGGGGTACTACCTCAAGAACCTGAAGCGCTTCGTGGGAGAAGGCCCACCTTGAGAGTCGGCCCTCTGTCTGCTATATACTATAGGGCGTTCGGGTTCCGGCACGCGTACACGCGATGATCCACGTCGAACACCTCACGAAGTATTACGGCCCGGTTGCGGCCATCCGCGACGTCTCCTTCAGCGTTGAGAGAGGGGAAATCGTCGGCTTCCTCGGCCCCAACGGAGCGGGCAAGACCACCACGATGCGGATCCTTGCCTGCTTTATGCCCGCCAGCGAGGGGACCGCCAAGGTGGCTGGCTACGACGTCTTCACCCAGTCCCTGGAGGCGCGCAGGCGCATCGGGTACCTCCCCGAGCATGTGCCGCTCTACAATGACATGCCGGTGGCCGCGTATTTGGACTTCGTCGCTGAACTCAAGGGCGTCTCCCGGGCTGAGCGGAAGCGGCGCGTGGCAGAGGTGATGGAGCGCTGCCTGATCGCGGACGTTCAGCATCGCCTGGTCGGCCGCCTCTCGAAGGGCTACCGCCAGCGGGTGGGGCTCGCGCAGGCCCTGGTCAACGATCCCGAGGTGCTGATTCTGGACGAGCCCACCCTCGGGCTGGACCCCAGGCAGATTATCGAAATTCGGTCCCTGATCAAATCCCTGGCGGGCCAGCACACGGTGATTCTCTCGACCCACATTCTTCCCGAAGTGTCGATGGTCTGCTCGCGAGTCATCATCATCAACCAGGGCCAAATCGTGGCCGTGGACAGCCCGGAGAACCTGACGGCGCGCCTCTCCCAGTCCGACCGGATCCAGGTGCAAGTCGAGGGACCGGCCGAGGCAGTCCTTGCGGAGCTCAGCCGGGTGCCTGGCGTCCTGTCGGTGAATCAAAAGGCCCTGGTCAACGGGATTGGGACATTCGTGGTGGAGTCGGCCCGGGAGCGCGACGTGCGCCGAGACCTCTCCACGGCCATCATGCGCCGCGGGTGGGGACTCCTGGAGCTTCGGGGCATGGGGATGACGCTGGAGGATATCTTTATCAAGCTGGTGACCGAGGAGGAGACGGCCCCAGGGGGCGACGAGGCGACATGAGGATCTGGCCCATCTTCAAGAAAGAGATCCGGCTCTACTTCACCTCGCCCGTGGCCTACGGGGTGTTCACCTTCTTCCTCCTCATCTCCGGCTATTTTTTCGCCTCCATCTTCGCCTTCTTCAACCTCGTGTCGATGCAGTCGGCCATGAACCCGGCGCTCGCGCGCGACCTGAACGTCACGGAAGGCATCATGCGTCCGCTCTTCTCAAATATCGGCGTGGTGATGCTCTTCCTGATGCCGATCCTCACCATGCGCCTCTTCGCCGAGGAGAAAAAGACCGGGACCATTGAGCTGCTGCTCACCTACCCGGTGAGGGACGGCGAGGTGCTCCTGGGAAAGTACGCGGCGGCGGGAACGCTCTACCTGATGATGCTGGCCGCGACCGCGCTCTATCCCGGGATCCTGGCGTACTTCGCGCGCATCGAGTGGGGGCCGCTCCTGACAGGCTACCTGGGGCTGGTGCTCATGGGCGCGGCCTTTCTGGCCGTTGGTGTCTTGGCCTCCTCGCTTACCGAGAACCAGATCGTGGCCGCGATCGCCACCTTCGGGGCGCTCCTGATCTTCTGGGTGATCGGCTGGAGCGCCGACTTCGCGGGGCCCGTGTGGGGCAAAATCCTCGCACACCTTTCGATCCTGGAGCACTTTGACAGCTTCGCCAAGGGCGTGATCGACACCAAGGACGTGATCTACTATCTAAACTTCACCCTCCTTTCTCTCTTTCTGACGTTACGGTCTCTTGAGTCAAAGCGGTGGCGCGGATGAGGAAGCTGGGAGAGTGGGCCTTCTTCGTCCGGCGGTCGGCCCGCTACGGCCTGAACGCGCTCGTCATGATCCTCCTCGTTCTGGGGATCGTGGCCCTGGTGGAGGTCATCTCCTCCCGCCACGGCTATCGTTTAGACCTCACTGAGAACCGGCGCCACAGCCTCTCGCCCCAGACCATCAAACTGCTCAAGACCCTGAAGATCAACGTGGAAGCGACCGGTTTCTTCCGCTCGGACTTGCCCGGAAAGCGGGTGGCCGAGGATCTCTTCAAGCAGTACGCCTCCTACTCCAACGGCAAGTTCACCGGGCAGATGGTGGACCCGGACCGCAACCCCGGCTTGGCCAAGCGCTACGGGGTCGAAACCTACGGGACAGTCGTGCTCGATACAAAGACCAAATCGGAGAAGGTGCTGGACCCCGAGGAAGAGAAGCTCACCAACGCGCTGGTGAAAGTCACGCGCGAGGGGAAGCGCATCGTGTATGTGGTCAAAGGCCATGGAGAGCATGAGGTCACAAACACCGACAGGCCAGGCTTCAGCGAGGCCAAGGCCGCCATGGAACGGGCCAACTATGAGGTGAAGGAGCTACTGCTGGTGCGGGAGGCCAAGGTTCCTGAGGACGCGGGCCTCCTGATCGTGCCCGGACCCAGGAACGACCTGCTCCCGGCCGAGCTGGAGGCCCTGGATGCCTACATCGCTCGGGGGGGGAAGGTGCTGTTCATGGTGAACCCATACCAAGCCGAAGGGCTCAAGACCTTCCTGGCCAAATACGGGATCACGCTGGGTGACGATCTGGTCATCGACCGGCTCTCCCGCGCCTTTGGGGGGGATTACGTGGCGCCGGCCATTTTCCAGTACGAGCCCCACCCCATTACCAAGGACTTCGGGAGCGTGCTGACCTTCTTCCCTCTCACCCGCTCTGTGGATGTCCAATCGAAGCCTCCGAAGGGAGTCAGCGCCCAGGTCCTGGCCAAGTCCGGTCCCGGCAGCTGGGCGGAGACAACCCGGTCCGAGCTGGACAGCGGCGCGGTGACGCAGGACGCCAAGGACCGCCCCGGCCCCGTCCCCGTCGCGGCCGTGGCGACCATGGACGCGACCAAACCGCCGGAGGGGAAGCAGAACGTCAAGGCGCGGCTCGTGGTCTTCGGCACCTCGAACCTGGCCGCCAACCAGTTCCTGAACGTCCAGGGCAACAAGGATTTCGTCCTCAACACGGTGAGCTGGCTCGCCGAGGAGGAGGACCTCATCGCCATCCGTCCCAAGGATCTCCGGCAGACTCCCGTCTTCCTCACCGCCACCCAGGGCAAGCTCGTCTTCTGGATCCCGGTGGTGGTGTTCCCTGCCGCCGCCGTGATCTGCGGCATTGCCGTCACGCTGCGCCGTAGGTACGCCAACTAGTCCCACCGTTTGGCCATGCGCTGGAAGACTACCGCTGTCCTCGCCCTGCTCTTCGCTGCCCTGGCGGGCTTCTATTACGTGTATGAGATTCGCCTGGCTCCGGCACGGGAAAAGGCCCAACAGGCCAAGGGCCGCCTCTGGACGGTGGAGGCCAAGGAAGTGGAGGAGCTCACCTTCAAGCGGAAGGACGACACGGTCCACATCAAGCGCGAGGGAGACGGGTGGGTCCTGGTCGAGCCGGTTACGGCCAAGGGCGACAAGGGAGCCGTGGGGGACATCGTCACCAATCTGGTGACAGCCAAGGTGGATCGCGAGATCGATCCCAATCCTGCTAAGCTGACCGACTTCGGTCTGGATCTCCCTGCGGCTGAAATCACGGTGAAAGTCAAGGGAAAGGCCGAGGCGCTCGAGCTTCTGCTCGGTGACAAGAATCCCACCGGTGCCTGGGTGTACGCCAAGGAGAAGGCCAAGCCTGCCGTTTTCGTCCTCTCCGAGCTCACCCTCCGGGATGCCACCAAGCCTGTCAGCGACTTTCGGGACAAGACCATCCTCACCTTCAACCGGGGGGACTTGACCCGGGTGGATATCACCCACCGCGGCCAGCTCCTCTCAGCCGAGCGCGGCGAGGGTCCCACCCAATGGAAGGTGGTCAAGCCCGCGCCCTACAAGACCGACTGGGATCGGCTCTCTGACTTTCTGGATAAGCTCCAGTTCGCCAAGGTCAAGGAGTTCTTGACCGGGGCACCCAAATCCCTCGCTCCCTACGGGCTGGACCAGCCGACTCAGGTGACGCTCTGGACCGGCAAGGAGAAGGACCGAACCTCGAAAGCGCTCCTCCTGGGGAAGCTCGACCCGACCAAGAACGGCGTCTACGCGATGCGCCCGGGCGAGCCGGGTGTCTTCCTGGTTGGGGAAGAAATCTGGACGACGCTCCCCAAGACCCTGGCTGACCTCCGGGATAAGACGGTGCTCGAGTACGACCGGGACAAGGTGACCAAGCTCGAACTGGAGAGCCCGAAGGGCCGAGCGGTCCTGGCCAAGGACGGTGAGAAGTGGCAGATTTCCGAGCCCGAACGACAAAAGGCTGACGACGGCGAGGTGTCGAGCCTCCTCTGGAAGGTCAAAGACCTCAAGGCCCGGAGCTTCGTGGCCGAGGGCCCGAGAGCCGTGCGGCGCTACCTGGCGCGGCCCGAAGTGAAGCTCTCTCTTTGGGATCAAGGAGGCCAGGCTCCAAAGACCGTGCTTCTGGCCCCGGCGCGAGAAACGCTGGACGGCAAGGCGATGGCGTACGCGGCCGTTGCCGGGCAGGGGCCCGTCGTCCTGGTGGAATCTACGACGCTCCAGGATCTGGCCCGGTCAGCGACCGACCTCAGGGACCACTCACTCCTTGGGTTCTTCGACCCCAAGGATGTCAAACGCATTCAGGTCAAACGCGGCAGCCAGGTGATACTCGTGGAACGGAAGGGCGAAGCGGATTGGCGGGTCGTGGAGCCCAAGAAGGGCAAGGCCCGGGAGGCCAAGATCAACGACCTGCTCTACACCCTTCGGAGCCTCAAGTGGAGCGAGCTGGTCTCTCCCAAGGGGGATGATGCCGCCCGGTACGGGCTCGACCGGCCCACCTTTGAAGTGACCCTCTGGAAGGCGGATGGCAGCGAGATCAGCACGCTGATCGTGGGCACCACGGAGGGGGACAAGACTTACCTCAAGACCAAGGCCTCCCCGACCGTCTATGCGGTGGAGAACCGCCAGCTCAGCGACCTCCCTAAGATTCCCGACGACCTACTCTCGTAAACGGTTCTCCCGCTTTCGGCGTCAGCAGTATGAACAATCTATGACAGATCGCCCTTTCCCGAATCCTCGACCCGACGACTTCTTGTCGGGGGCAGATTTGTAGCTTGACTGGGTATAAACATGCATGTTACGAAACAGAAACGAATTGACTTGGGAGGCGGCCATGCCCATCCAGATCACTCATCCGTATGTAACACAGGTCGAGGGGGTGGCCGGGGGGAAGCCTGTGATCACGGGCACCCGAACCCCGGTGCGGAGTATCGTGGCGTACCATCGAATGGGGAATACGCCGGAAGAAATCCAGGTGAAACTCCCCCATCTGTCATTGGCTCAGATTTACGACGCGCTGTCCTTCTATTACGACCACCAAGCGGACGTTGATGCTGACATTGAAGCGAATCGGGAAGAGTATGTCCGTCGCACTCTTGACCGGTGACGATCCGTCTCTATCTCGATGAAGACGTGGATGTGGCGTTGGCCGTGGCGCTCCGGCAACGTGGCATCGATGTGCTCACCACACAGGAAGCTGGAAACCTCGGACTGCGCGATGAAGACCAGCTCACGTTTGCGACCCAAGGAGGGCGCGTATTCTTCACCCACAATCGCCGTGATTTCGCCCGTCTGCACAAGGAAATCATCGGCAAAGGTCGGTCCCATGCGGGCATCATTCTGTCCGATCAGCTCCCCGTCGGTGTGCTGGTTCGCAGGCTCTCGAACCTCTGTTTTCAACTGATTCAAGAAGAAATGACCAGTCGTCTGGAATTCCTGGGGAGCTGGGGATAGCTTGACTTCGGAGAATGTGCGTTTTATGAAATTCCTCGAAATTATTGGGATTCTAGAGGCGGTCTCTAGCCCTACTACGTTGAGTTAACGTTCGGTGTCCGCGGGAGGACAAGGGCCGCCTCGCGCACGAGGGCCAGGCACTCCTGGGCCAGGGCATCCGGGACGCCGCCCTTCAGAGTCTCGTGAATCGAAGGAAGCGGCGAGCGTAGCGGGTTGAGCTGGTGCAGGCCGCTCACTCGCGGGACGTAATACGGGAAACCCGTGCGGAATGCCGCGTCCATGCGTGCGACGAGAGCATAGGCGCGCTACAAAAGCCCTTTCCCAGCCGGGACCCGCCCCGGGCCGCACCCGGCTACGACATCGAGAGCCGCGTGCCCGGGACGGGGAAGCTGCGCTTCAT
>CAYFIG010000020.1:7272-14889 GCA_964342905.1 uncultured bacterium | reverse complement strand
CCCAGCGCAGGCCATCCGCGTCATCCGGGAGCCCATTGCCGGCAGGCAGAGTCTCTAAGGGGAGAAAAGTGGCAGGCCCGGCATTCTGCGGCGCCAGGAAGGCGAGCGCGGCCTTGGCGTCCTCAAACCGCTCCATTACCACCCACGTAAGCCTCTCTCCGAGCACCGCCTCAACCGCCGGCTCGAGCGCCGACGGCACCTCGAGGAGATCGGCCACCGCGCCGACAACTCCTCGCACCTTCCCGCTGGCGGCGGCGGAAAGAAGGATGATGCGCGCGCCCGCACCGTACCCCTCTCGCTCCCGCTCCGACCGCTCCAGGAACTCCAGACTCGACTGACAGGCCGCCAGGGTGAGTCGAAGATTGGCCAGCACCCGGTGGCTTTCGGCGCGGCGAGCCTCGCACTGAGCCAACGCGGCTTCGAACTGCCGTCGCTCGGCCTCGAGGGCGGAGAGCCGTCCGCGGGCACGGGCTTGCTCCGCCGCCAGGGTCGCCTTCCGCGAGGCCACCTGCTCCGATTCGGCCTTGCACTGGGCCAGCTCCCGGAGCAAACGTTCGTGGCCCCGCAGAAGCTGGTGCTCCCGCTCTCGCAGCTCCCCGACCGCCCGGGTGAGGTCGGCGCGCTCCCCAACGATTCTGACCTGCTCCAGCCGGAGGGCCTCCAACCGATCGCGGCTCGACTGGACCTCTCCCTTGACGGCTCGGAGCTGTGCCTCTACCAACTCCACCTCCTCACCCCGCTGCTGGTAGGCTGCCAGCGACTCGGTCAGAAGGCGGACCTTGGACTCCCGGTCTGTCTTGAGGGCCTCGCTTCGCTCCGTGATCAGCCTGATCTCTTCCTGGAGGCGCACCTCTTCCTCGCCGAGCTCCCGGATCTGAAGCCCCAGCTGGTCCCGCCGCTCCAGGAGCCGCTCCACCTCCCCCTGGACCTTCTGGACCGCCTGCCTCAGGTCTCCTAGCCGGTGCTCGGTCTCCTGAATCTTGGCGCGCTGAGTGGCCTCGCGGGCGGCAAGACTCGAGCGCCTCACGCGGATCGCATCTGCCTCCTGACGAAGCTCGCTCATCCGGGCATCCAACGCGCGCTCCCGGGAGAGGAATGCCGCGTGGTCGGCTGCCAGGAGGGCCAGCGCCAGGGATTGCTTCTCCGCTTGAAGGGCTTTGTACTGCTGCGCCTTCCGGGCCTGACGCTCCAGCGATCCGAGCTGCCGCCGGATCTCGTCCATTACGTCCTTGACCCGGAGGAGATTCTGGCGGGCGGCCTCCAGCTTCCCCAGGGTCTCAGCCCGCTGCTGCTTATAGCGGCTGATCCCAGCGGCTTCTTCGATGAAGATCCGTCGGTCAAGTGGCTTGGCCGTAATGACCTGGTTGAGCCGCTCCTGGTCCATGAAGGCATAGGCCTTGGGGTTGACGCCGGTGCCGATGAAGAGATCCAGAATGTCGCGCAGGCGGCAGAGGTTCTTGTTGAGGAGATACTCGCTCTCGCCGGTCCGATAGAGGCGGCGGCTCACCTGGACCTCGCTCCAGGGCACCGGGAGCGCGCCGTCGTTGGCGAACACCAGGCTGACCTCGGCCATGCCCAGGGGCTTACGTGAGGACGAGCCGTGGAACACCACGTCCTCCATCTTGTGGCCCCGAAGCGATTTGGGGCTCTGCTCCCCCAGGGCCCACCGGATTGCTTCTGAAATATTACTCTTCCCGACGCCGTTTGGACCGACGATGGCCGTGATGCCGGGGAAGATCTGAAGCTCGGTCTTCTCCACGAAGGACTTAAAGCCGTGAAGGATGATCTTTGCCAGGCGCATGGCCCACTTGTATCACACCGGAGGGACTGGCGCCAAGAAAAAAATACTAGGGATAGGTGGAACGATGAAAGAAGCCACTACATCTTGAATGATCTTCTAGAGTCGAGACAGGTACCCGCACCCCTCGGAGCGTGCGGCAGGAGTTCATGGCTCGCACAGAAGCCGAGCCACATGACATTCGTTCAAGGCGCGTCGGCCTTCAGCGTTCTGGATCGCGCTCTGCCCTTTCGTTCACCGAGTCAGAATCGGCACCAGTTGTGTCATCCGTCTCGCCGTGCTTGAGCTTCCGATAGATCGTCGAAGGGTCGATGCCAAGAAATTTGGCTGCCAACGTCTTATTGCCGTTGGTGTACCGCAAGGTCTCTTCGAGCACCCGCGCCTCGATCTCGGCGAGTGGCGTGCCAATCGGGATCGCTTTCACCCAGTCCGACCCGGGCACCGGCTCCACGACGCTTTCGGGAAGGTCCGTCACCTCAATAACGGACCCCCGGGCAAGAACGACGGCTCGCTCGATGGCGTTTTCAAGCTCCCGGACATTTCCGGGCCACGGGTACCCCTCCAACCGCGCCATTGCCTCCTCGCTGAAGCCGTCCAAACGCCGGTTATTCTTCGCCGCGTAGACCCTCAGGAAGTGGTGGGCGAGCACCGGGATGTCTTCCCTGCGCTCCCGGAGGAGAGGCACCGTGATCGTGATCACGTTCAAGCGATAGTACAGGTCTTCTCGGAAGCGCTTGTCGCGGACCAGCTGGGCCAGATCCTGGTTCGTCGCGGCCACGATTCTGACGTCTACCCGGATGGTCTTTGTGCCGCCCACCCGCTCGAACTCGCCCTCCTGAAGGACGCGAAGGATCTTCGGCTGGGTGACGGGAGAGAGATCCGCCACCTCGTCGAGGAAGAGGGTGCCGGCGTCGGCGAGCTCAAACCGGCCCTCCTTTCTCGCACCGGCACCGGTGAACGCGCCTTTCTCATAGCCGAACAGCTCAGATTCCAGAAGGGATTCGGGAAGGGCCGCACAGTTGATGGCAACGAACGGCCCGGCGCGGCGCGGCGAACGCTCGTGGATCGTCCGAGCCAACAATTCCTTGCCCGTACCGCTCTCGCCCTGGATCAGCACCGTGGCTGAGCTGGTTGCGACCTGCTCAACGAGCGTCATCATCCGACGGAACGCGGAGCTGGTGCCAATGGCCGCACCCTGACGGAGCAGGTCATCAAGTCGTTGTTGCAGCGCGCGATTTTCCTGAATGAGCGCCCGCCGTTCGAGCGCCAGTCGGATGAGCCGGAGGAGCTGGCTCCGTTGAAATGGCTTCGTGAGGAAGTCGTACGCGCCGTCTTTCATCGCCTTGACCGCTTCCTCCACCGTGCCAAAGGCGGTCAGCATGATGACATCCACGTCCGGCGCCGCGACTTTCGCGGCGCGGAGAAGTTCCAAACCAGTCAGTCCAGGCATCTTGAGATCTGCCAGCACGAGGTCGACGCCGCCGCCCTGAAGGCGTTCGAGCGCCGCCCGGCCGTCTGACGCCAGGACAACCCGGTAGCCCTCGCGCGTGAGGGTGCGATCCAGGCTCTCCCGCACCGCGGGATCATCATCGGCGATGAGCAGCGTTGCCGGATCAGGCATGCTCGGTCCTCTTGACGGGCAGGCGAAGCGTGAATGTGGATCCCACGCCTGGTTGACTGCTCCAGCAAATCTCTCCCCCGTGCTCCTCGATGATCTGGCGGGCGATCGACAGGCCGAGGCCGGTCCCTTGCGGCTTCGTGGTGAAAAACGGTTCGAAGAGGCGCCGCCCCACCTCGTCACTGATTCCCGTGCCGCTATCACTCGCGGCAATGTCCACGGCGTCATCGACCAGCCGGGTCGTCACGCTCAGCTCCCCGCCCCCAGAAAGCGATTCGAGCCCATTCTTGACCAGGTTCAGGACCGCTTGACGAAGCAGTGCGCGGTCGATCATTAACGGCGGCACCTTCGGGTCGCAGACGACCCGGAGCGACGCACCCTGTCGCGTCGCAACCGGGCGAATGAATTCGGCCATTTCCTCGATCACGTCGTTGACCCAGTCCTCCTCGAAGTTCGGGCGCGGGAATCGAGCGAACGCCAGGTACTCCTCCGTCAGGCCGCCAAGCGCGGTCACCTGTTCGCGGATCGCGGCCACCAAGCTCGACGCCTCCTCCATGTCACCGCCCGGATGGGTGCGGACGATGTCCTCCAGCATCTCGGCGTTCAGCTCGATGGCGCTGATCGGGTTTCGGACCTCGTGCGCGACCTTGACGGACAGCCGACCCACCGTCGCCATCCGCTCGGCCAGGAGCAGTTCCTCCTGCGCCGCCTCCAGCCGGCCAAGCGTTCCCTTGAGTTCCAAATTGAGCCGTTCGACTTCGGCGCGAGCCCGTCGCTCTCGCTCGGCCACATGGCCGAGGGCGAAGGCTGGAAGGCCGACGAGCGCGGACAACACTGCCACAGGGGTCCATCCGATCCAGGGAGTCGCGAGGTAAGCCGCGAGGGCATAGAGCGCGCCCGCGAGCAACGCCGCCCCGATGCCAACCGACGGGCCAAAGTAGTAGGCGTTGACGGCCACGAGCGGGAAAAACAGGAGGTAGAAAAGACTCTCCCCACCCCCGGTGAGCCAGAGGAGCGCGAAGACCAGCAGAAGATCCACCCCGAGGGCCGCGAGGAAGATGCCACGGGTCGCCCGCGGTCTCAGCGTCACAAGCGCGAACACACCCGCCTTGTAGGCGACGAACCAGGTCACGAGCCAGAAGAGATCGATCTCGTGCCGCCGTCGGAGGGGCGGGATCAGCCCGATGGCAGCAAGCCCGCCGCCCATGACCAGCGCGAGCAGAACGGCAAACACCCGTTCGTCTCGCTCCAGCACGCGAAAGACGGCGGCCCACCGTTTGGGCGCTGATGAAGTCATGGGCTACGATGCCTTCAGGAGGCAGCACTTCTTGTATTTCTTCCCCGAGCCGCAAGGACAGGGATCATTGCGCCCCACCTTCTGACCGCTGGCGGTTCGGGGCGCGGAGCGGGGAGCCACGCGAGACGCCTCGCCGTGGGACTCGACCGCGTCCGTCCAGGGGCTCCGCCGTTCCATCGCACTCTCGCTAACGAGCTGGACCTTGAACAACCACTCCACCACTTGGGTCTTGACGCGCTCCACCATGTCCTGGAAGAGATCGAAGGCCTCTCGCTTGTACTCGGTGAGCGGATCCCGCTGGCCGTAGCCGCGGAGGCCGATTCCCTCCTTCAGGTGGTCCATGGAGAGCAGGTGGTCCTTCCACTGCGTGTCGATCACCTGAAGCATCACGACCCGCTCCAGCTGCCGCATGGCGTCGGCACCGAGCTCCTGCTCCCGATTCCGGTACCGCCGCTCCACGGCCTCCCAGAGGAGCTGGCGGAGCCCTTCATGGGAGAGCACTTCGCCATGCTGAACCTCGGCGGGCAGGCGCAGGTCGAACTGGCGGTGGAGGGCCTCCGAAAGCCCCGCCAGGTCCCAGTCCTCCGGGTGGGCGTCCTTCGGCGCGTAGAGGTCCAGGAGACCGTCGAGGACTTCCTCCATCCACTCCAGTACGGTCTCCTCCTGGCTCTCGCCAGCCAGGATCTCCTGCCGCATCCCGTACACCACTTCCCGCTGCTTGTTCATGACGTCGTCGTACTCGAGGAGGTGCTTGCGGATCTCGAAGTTGTGGGTTTCCACGCGCTTCTGCGCCGTGGCGATGGCGCGGGTCACGAGCTTATGCTCAATGGGCTCTCCCTCCTCCATTCCGAGCCGATCCATGATCTTCTGGATCCGCTCAGAGCCGAAGATCCGGAGCAGGTCATCCTCCAGCGAGAGATAGAACCGCGAGGAGCCGGGATCTCCCTGGCGACCCGAGCGGCCCCGGAGCTGGTTGTCGATCCGGCGGGACTCGTGCCGCTCGGTGCCGATGATGTGGAGACCGCCGACCCGGACCACCCGCTCGTGCTCGGGCTGGGTGACCTTCTGGGCCTCCGCCAGGGCTCGGGCTCGTTCCTCGGGCGGCGCCGTGAGGGGATCGAGTCCCTTCTTGCGCTGTAGCTCCTTGGCCAGAAAATCGGGGTTGCCTCCCAGAAGGATGTCGGTCCCCCGTCCCGCCATATTGGTGGCGATGGTCTCCGCGCCCTGCCGACCTGCCTGGGCCACGATCTCAGCCTCGCGCTCGTGATACTTGGCGTTCAAAACCTGATGGGGGATCCCTCGCTTCTTGAGGAGCGCGGAGAGGCGCTCAGACTTCTCGATGGAGATGGTGCCCACGAGGGCTGGGCGGCCCTGCGCGTGACACTCGGCTATTTCCTTCACCACCGCGTCGAACTTCTCGCGCTCGGTCTTGTACACTACGTCTGGGTAGTTGGTTCGAATCAGGGGGCAGTTCGTCGGGATCACCACCACGTCCAGCTTATAGATCTTGGCGAACTCTTCGGCTTCGGTCTCAGCGGTTCCGGTCATCCCTGCCAGCTTTGCGTACATCCTGAAGTAGTTCTGGAAGGTGATGGTCGCCAGGGTTTGGTTCTCCCGCTCGATCCGAACCTCCTCCTTCGCCTCCACAGCCTGATGGAGCCCGTCGGACCAACGTCGGCCAGGCATCAGGCGACCGGTGAACTCGTCCACGATCAGCACCTGGCCGTCCTTGACCACGTAGTCCACGTCCTTCTTGAACAGCGCATGGGCGCGGAGGGCCTGATGGATGTGGTGGAGGGTTTCAATGTGGATCGGATCGTAGAGGTTCTCGATCGTCAAAAGCGCCTCGCAGCGCGCGACGCCCTGTTCCGTCAGCGCGACCGCTTTGGACTTCTCGTCCACGATGTAGTCGCCGGCCTTGACGGCCTCGATCTCCGAAAGCTTGCCCTCGACAATAGTGGCCGCCCGCCTGAGCTTGGGGATGATCCGGTCGATCTTGTAGTACTTGTCCGTGGACTCCTCGGCGGGACCCGAGATGATCAGCGGGGTGCGCGCTTCGTCAATGAGGATCGAATCCACCTCGTCAACGATGGCGTAGTGGAGCTCCCGCTGGACCAACTCTTCCGGCGAGAAGCGCATGTTGTCCCGGAGGTAATCGAAGCCGAACTCGTTGTTGGTCCCATAGGTGATGTCCGCCAGGTACGCTTCCCGCCGCGAGCACGGGCGGAGGTTGGCCAGCCGGACGTCCTTGGAGGGGAAGGCAGGATCGTAGAGGAAGGAGGCCTCGTGCTGGATCACCCCCACAGAGAGTCCGAGCGCGTGGTAGATCGGACCCATCCACTGGGCGTCGCGCCGAGCCAGATAGTCGTTGACGGTGACGATGTGGACCCCCCGACCGGTGAGCGCATTGAGGTACGCCGGGAGGGTGGCCACCAGGGTCTTCCCCTCGCCCGTCGCCATCTCGGCGATCCTTCCCTCGTGGAGGACGACCCCGCCCAGGAGTTGGACATCGAAGTGACGCATGCCGACACTGCGCCGCGCCACTTCCCGGCAGACCGCGAACGCCTCCGGGAGAAGGTCGTCCACCTCTTCCCCGTCGGCGAGCCGCCGCTTGAACTCGTCGGTCCTGGCTTGGAGATCCTGGTCAGAGAGCGGCTGGAGCGATGGTTCGAGGGCGTTGCTCGCTTCGGCGACCGGACGCATGCGCTTGATGTCCCGCTCGTGCTTCGTGCCGAAGAGAGTTCGGAGGATCGAAGCCAGCATCTCAAACCCTCATTCTACACCACTCACTTCGAGAGTATAGGAATCGTCCTGGGCCTTTCAAACCGTGGGCCCGAAAACTGGCGGCTGCGCCTCAGCGGGCGACGGCGCTCCGCGCGGTGGCATAGAGCTCCCGGGCGTGCC
>CAYFIG010000020.1:0-7262 GCA_964342905.1 uncultured bacterium | reverse complement strand
CGAGCATCCGGGCCAGCTCCTCCACGCGCCCGGCGTCATCCAGCGCCTCCACCCTGGTCCGGGTCTTCCCCCCGCGCACCACTTTCTCGACCCTGAGGTGCTGGTGAGCATACGCGGCGATCTGGGAAAGGTGGGTCACGCAGAGCACCTGGCGATGCCGGGCGGTCTGAGCCAGCTTCTGCCCCACCCGGTCCGCCACCCGCCCCCCAATTCCTGCGTCCACCTCGTCGAAGATCATCACGGGGATCCGGTCGGCCTCAGCCAAAATCACTTTTATGCCGAGCATGGTGCGGGAGAGTTCTCCGCCTGACACGACCCGGGACAGGGGTTTAAGCTCTTCCCCAGGATTGGTGGAGAGCTGAAACTCCACCTGGTCGATGCCCCGGGCGGTGACCCTCCAGCCCTCGGATCCAGCGCCGAGACCGTCCGCCTGGGCAGGTTCCCGGCGGAGCGCAATCGTGAAGCGCGCTTTCTCCATTCCCAACGCGCGGAGTTCGCGCTGGATGAGCCGTTCGAGGCGCACGGCGGCCTCCCGACGGAGTTCGGAGAGCGCCAGGGCTTCGCTTCCGGCCTCCGCGGCCAGCCGAGCCACGCGCGCGTTCGCGCCTTCGATCAGCTCCTCCCGCCGGTCTATGACCTCGAGCTCGGTGTGGATTCGATCCCCATAGGCGAGGATTGCTTCCTCGCCCTCGCCGTACTTCCGCTTCAGCTTGGTCAAAATGTCAAGCCGCGCGTCGATCGCCTCGAGGCGCTCGGGATCGAAGGCGCTCCGATCCCTGAGAGCCCGGAGCCGGGACACCGCCTCCTCGAGATGGATCTGCGCGGAGTCCAGTACCGGAAGCGAGGCGTTCAAATCTGGATCGATCTTGGCGAGCTCACCCAGGAGCTGGGCGGCTCGGCCCAGGTTGGACGCTGCCGACTGGGGATCGTCGTAGAGGTAACTCAGGGCCCGGTGAAGGCCCTCAGCCAGCCGCTCGGAGTGTTGGAGCCGGTGACGCTCGGCCTTGAGCGCTTCCTCTTCGCCGGGCATGAGCCGAGCGGCCTCGATTTCGGAGAGCTGAAAGCGGTAGAGGTCTTCCTTCTGCCTCAGATCCCGATCCGAGACCTGGAGCTCAGCTTGGAGAGCCCGGGCCTGCCCCCACTCTTCCACGAGCGCCGCCACCCTGGCTCTGGCCACCTCAGCGCTCGCGAAGCGGTCGAGGAGATCGAGCTGGCGGGCGGACTCCATAAGGCGCTGGTGCTCATGCTGGCCGTGAATCTCCACCAGGGAGTCACCCAGCCGCTCCAGGAGCCCCACCGTGGCGGCGGAATCGTTGACAAAGGCGCGGGTCCGCCCGGAGCGGGTCAGTTCCCGCCGGACAATGAGCTGGCCATTCTCGGCGCGGAGCCCGGCCTCCGCCAGGATCGCCGGGATCGGGCCGTCGGGATCCACGTCGAACACGGCCTCGACCACCGCAACGTCAGCCTCGGAGCGGATCAGGTCGGGCTGGGCGCGGGCCCCGGAAACGAGGAGGAGGGCGTCCAGCAGGATAGACTTCCCTGCCCCGGTCTCGCCGGTGAGGACGTTGAGCCCGCGGACACATGGCACCGTGACCTCCTCGATCACGGCGAGGTTCTTGATCCTCAGCTCACGGAGCACCTACCGCTCGCCCCACTTGAGCTTGGTGCGAAGTACCGAGAAAAAGTGCTTCTGTGGGAAGCGGACCAGCCGGATCCGATAAGTGGCCCGGCAAATCTCAACCGTATCCCGGGCCTTCAGGGCGTGCCCCACTTGCCCGTCCAGGGTGAGCATCACGTCCTGGTTCTCGGTGAGAAGGGTCACTTCGATTCGGAGGTCGGCAGGCAAGACGATGGGGCGGTTGGTCAGGGTGTGGGAACAGATAGGGATGAGGACCACCGCATCCATCGTGGGGTACACGATCGGGCCGCCCGCCGACAGGCCGTAGGCCGTGGACCCGGTAGGCGTGGAGATGATCAGCCCGTCTGCCCGGTAATCGGTCGCTGCTTGCCCGTCCACCGCCACGGCGAGATCAATGATCCGGCTCATGGCCGACTTGGTGAGCACGACGTCATTGAGGGCCGCGTACGCGGCGGACCGCTCCCCCTGGCGGACGACCTGCGCAACCAGCATCGTGCGCTCCTCGACCTGCATCCGCCCCGCAAAAAGCGCCTCCAGGGCCGGGAACAGCTCTTCCAGCGTCGTGGCGGTAAGAAAGCCCAGCCCGCCCAGGTTAACGCCCAGGATGGGGACTCCGAGGTCACCGACGAGCCGCGCCACGGAAAGAAGGGTTCCGTCGCCGCCCAGCACCACGAGGAGCTCCACCTGGGCGGGGAGATCCGCTTTCGGGACGCCAGAGGTCGCCTTTGGCACCAGGGCGGCGGTCTCCTTTTCGAGCACCACTTGCTTGCCGCGAGCTGAAAGCCAACGGACCAGGTCTGGGACCACCTCTCGAGCCTCAGGCCGGTCGGACTTGGCCACGATGCCGACCCGTTTCACGGCGCGACTCCTTCGTTGACCACGCTCGCGATGAGCGACTCGAGGGCTGGCGGCGTACGTCCCGCCAGCGACAGGTGCAGGAAGAACTCCCGGTTCCCCTTCGGTCCCTTGAGCGGCGAGGCCGCCGCACCCAGGACGTGCCAGCCGCTGAGAAGCGTAAAGCGAGCCAGCCGGATGAGCACCGCGCGATGCTGGGCCGAATCTCGCACCACCCCGCCCTTCCCCACCCGGCCGCGCCCAACCTCGAACTGGGGCTTGACCAACGCCACGACCTCGCTGGAGGGCTCGAGACAGGCAATCACGGGTGGGAGCACTTTCTCGAGAGAGATAAAGGAGACGTCCACAGTGGCCAGATCTGGCCTGGTCGAGAAGGCCGCGGGGGTCAGATGCCGCGCGTTCACCTTTTCCATCACCACGACGCGCGCGTCACCACGGAGCCGCGCATCCAGCTGGCCGGTCCCCACATCGACCGCGTACACCCGGCGTGCGCTCCGCTCGAGCAGGCAATGGGTAAACCCGCCGGTTGAAGCGCCCACGTCGACGCACACCCGCCCCTTCACCGAGATCCCGAAGACATCGAGCGCGTGCGCGAGCTTCTCCCCGCCCCGGCTGACAAAGGATGGACGCGCTTGCACTTCGATCGGCGCTTGGAGGGACACGCTCAGCCCAGCCTTATCCACCCGCTCCCCGGCGACCCGGACGAGCCCGGCCAGGATCAGTCTCGCGGCCTCCTCGCGGCTTCGAACCAGTCCGCGTTCCACCAGAAGCCGGTCGAGCCGCTCCTTGGCCGTCACGCCCCCTCCTGGCGCCACGCAGCGATCTGCTCTTTCATCGACTCCACCAGCGATAACGCTCGCTCGCGGTCCGCCGACTCGCCGACAACTTGAAAGCAGCCGCGGTCCGGATCCGGGATCGCCGCGACCCAGGCTTCGCCAAGCCTCATCCGAACACCTTCAACCAGCTCAACGGCCTGCCCCTTCGTGGCTTCCAGGAGGCGGCGCATCACCGCCCCCTTCCGCTCATTGGGGCACGGGACCTCGCCCCGGACCAGATGGCTCTCGGGAATCGCCCGGGTGAGCTGGTTGAGGCGAACATCCAACCGCGCCATCATTTCCAGGAGTTTGACCACGGAGGCCAAGCCGTCAAACGCCGGCTGGAAGGCCGGGAAGATGAAGCCTCCCAGATTCTCGCCCACGAGCACGACCCCTTCGCCAAGCGCTGCCTCGGTGAGGGCCTGGGGGCTCGACGGCGACCGGAGCAGTGTGAAGCCGTGATCCTCCGCAAGCTGATCGAGCACCTGCGAGGCTGTAATCGGGACCACCACGGTCCCCTTGTCGTGAACGCGCATGGTGAGAAGCGCCATCAGCGATAGCGAGAGGTCCCCCGAAAGGATCTCGCCCTTCTCGTCCACGACGAACACCTTCTCGCCTCCGGTATCCAGGAGCACTCCCAGGTCCGCGCTCAGGGTGCGAACGATGTTGGAGAGCTGGGCGAGTGACCGTTGGAACTCCTCCGCGGTCTTGGTGATACGGGACTCGTCCAAGTAGGCGTTGAGGGAGACCACTTCGACCCCTAACTCTCCGAGGATGGCAGGGAAGATCGCAGAGGCCGACCCATACGCATAGTCCAGCACCATCCGGAGGCCGGCCTTCCGGATCGCTTCTTTGTCCACCTGGCGGAGCAAGCCGGCCTGGTAGCGTTCGGTCCCCGCATGGGGGAACGAGAGCACGCCCGTTTCTTCCATAGGAGCGCGAGCGAAGTCCTCTCTGAAGAAGAACAGCTCGATGGCCTTCTCGCGGTCGGGAGGAGAGTCGAGCCCCCGATGGTCGAAGAACTTAATATCGAGGAGCTCCGGATCGTAGGGAGACTTCCTCGCGTGGGTGCCCCCAGCCAGACTCAGAGATGGGATTTGGTAACGGACCACCGGGATCGGGGCCACGCCCAGATCCTGGACGTCCACACCGACCGACAGCAGGCCCGCCATGAGGGCCCGGTTGATCATGCGGGAGGCCTTGTGATGGTCGCGGCTGGTCACCACGGTGCGCCGCCTGCCGAGGGCTGCGCCGAAGGCGGCGCCCAGCTTGGACGCAAACTCCGGAGAGACCTCGATGTTGGCGAGGCCCGTGACCCCGTACCGCCCGAAAAGCGACCGCGACCATCGCTCTCCCCAAACCAGGCTCACCGCGAGGGTGGCTCCGTCCTCCACTTCCTTATACGGCCAGACTTTGGCGTTGGCCTTCACCACACTCCCGGCCCCGATCTTTGAGAAGTCCCCTACCACCACGCCCTCGGCGAGGAAGGCGCGAGATCTGATGACCACCCGGCGCCCCGCTATGGTCTCCTTCAGCACAGCGCCAGGACCCACCTCGACCTCATCCCAGAGCACGCTCCCCTCGACGTCGGCGCCCTCGCGGATGACCGTGCCTGGGCCAATCACCGAGTTCGTGATCCGGGCTCCCCGCTCCACCCTGGCTCCGCGCCCCACAATGACCCCGCCCATAAGCCGCGCGTTGGCGTCAACGCGCGCGTCCTCGTCCAGCCACACCGGAGCCTCCGACGATCCCATCGCCCTGCGCCCTGGGATCTGAACGTGGAGCTTATCTTGGAGGAGGTCCAGGTGGGCGACCCGGTACGCCACGAGGTCCCCTACGTCCCGCCAGTACCCCCGAGCCACAAAGCCATAGAGCGATCGGCCCGCCTCCAGTAAGGCGGGGAAGAGCTCCTTGCCGAAGTCACAGGGCCGGTGTGTCGGGATCGACTGAATGACGGACGGCTCGAGGACGTAGATGCCGGTGTTGACGGTGTCGCTGAAAACCTGGCCCCAGGACGGCTTTTCAAGGAAGCGGGTGATTCGACCAGCGTCGTCAGTGATCACGATCCCATACTGGAGCGGTGACTCCACCCGCGTGAGCACCATCGTGGCCTCGGCCTTGGCTTCCCGGTGAAACCGGGTCACCGTCTTCAGCTCGAAATCGGTGAGCACGTCGCCCGAGATGACCAGTACCGGCTCGGCGAGTTGGGCGGCGGCAAACCGGACAGCTCCGGCCGTGCCCATGTCGGTGGGAGGAGTGACATAAGTCATCCTCACCCCCCAGCGGCTCCCGTCACCGAAGTAACCGAGAATCGCCTCAGGGAGGAAGTAGAGGAGCACGAGGAGATCCGTGAAGCCGTGACGGCGAAGCAGGTGGACCGTGTGCTCCATGATCGGCACATTCCCCACCGGCATCATCGGCTTGGGAAGATGCGCGGTGAGAGGTCGGAGCCTGGTCCCGAACCCCCCGGCCATGATCAGAGCTTTCACGCTCGTTCCTCGAAAACGATGAAGAGTCGAAGCGAGTATATCTTACCAGGACCGACGCGGATGACGGGGCCGAAGAAGCGCCAGGAGCCCGAGCCCGGCCAGGAACCCGCCGATGTGGGCGAACCAGGCTACCCCACCCAGGTCGCCAGTTCCGAAGGTAACCAGACCGTTCAGGAACTGGACCACAATCCAGAAACCTAAAACGATCATGGCCGGGATCCGGACAATCCGGATGAAAAAGCCGAACGTCACCAGGGTGAGGACGCTGGCGTACGGGAACAGGAGCAGGTAGGCGGCGAGAATGCCCGAGACGGCGCCGCTCGCCCCGACCATCGGGACCTTGGAGGTGGGGCCGATCGCGGTCTGGGTCAGCGCCGCCGCCACGCCAGCGAGGAGGTAAAAGAGCAGGAAGCGGCCGTGCCCCAGCGTGTCCTCGACGTTATTGCCGAAGATCCAGAGGTAGAGCATGTTACCCGCGATATGGAAGAGCCCGCCGTGGAGGAACATGGAAGTAAAGATCGTGATCACTGGGGAGGGGAAGTCTCCGGGCCCCACGCAGGCACCCGTGAGCCGACACGGGATCAGCCCAAACTCGAAGACGAAGGCCTGGGCCGCTGCCACCGCCGCAGGATCATCCGTGGCTTCGAGCGAAAGCTGATAAAGGAAGGCCAACACGTTGGCGGCGATGAGGCCTACTGTCACAAAAGGAACCGTACGGGTGGGGATATCATCTTTTAACGGGAGCATGGATTCTACCGAGCTGGATCGTGGGGAATGGTGACGCCGGTGTCGCGCATACGCGTGTCTACCTGGAGCGTGTCGAGAAGTCACGGTTAGCGTACCAGACTTCCCCTACCCCCACAAGCAAGGCGCGGAATGGATGGCGACCGGCAGGCACAATGCGAGAGAAAATAAGACGTTATCCGGCAGAACGCCAAACTAAATGCCGGCGCTCCATAGCGATTGACCTTAGTAAGTAGTTGAAGTATAAGGATATTTCCACTCAAAAGCGGGTTGGTGCTGATTTTGCTTAAAATACCCCCTGAAGTTGATGCCCCAGGGCATACCTTCAGAAACGTGAAGGAGGTGGGAAGCGACGGTGGGGGATGCTAGACAGTTCGCGGTTCAAACTAGCAGTTCAAACCATAGGAGGGTAAAGCTCATAATGAAGAAGCTGCTCGCGACACTGGTTAGTCTTCTGTTTGTCGTAACGTTCTACCCCGCTTTAAGCGAGGGGGCCGCGACTTGCCCGGACGTGGAAGCGGCTAAAGGGATGCTTAAGCAAGTGACGGCCAAAGAGGGTCAGGCGTCCCGGGCCCTAGCCGGTGCAAGGACTCAGGTCCAGGCCCCTCGGGGTCAGGAAGTCCAGGCCCCGCGTGGTCAAGAGGTCCAGGCTCCGCGTGGTCAAGAGGTCCAGGCCCCTCGGGGTCAGGAAGTCCAGGCCCCGCGTGGTCAAGAGGTCCA
>CAYFIG010000019.1:0-15217 GCA_964342905.1 uncultured bacterium | reverse complement strand
CGCCTGAACGGATGTACGTGTCCACGGGGTTCACACCCGCGGCGCGGACGCGCACCAGGACCTGGCCCGGCCCTGGCCTCGGATCCGGCACGTCGTCGAGTTGAAGGACCTCAGGCCCACCCCACTTGTGCGCTCGGATGGCTTTCATACTGACTCCTGTGCCCGGCTGGCCGAGCTACGGTTTGAAGCCAGGATCGAGCTGGACATCGAGGAGGTAGGGGCTGCCGGCGGCCAGCCCGCGGGTCAGCGCCGGCCCCACGTCCCGGCATTTCTCCACGCGCTCCCCCGCGACCCCCAGCGACTTGGCGAGCCCGACAAAGTCAATCAGAGGGTTTTCGAGGTCCATCCCGACATAGACATCGTCCTGAGCGGCAAAGCCCTTGAGGGCGTGGACCCGCTGCTTCAGGATCCGGTAGCTCCGGTTGTTGAAGATGACGAAGACGACTGCGAGGCGTTCGCGGGCGGCAGTCCAGAGGGTCTGATTGGTGTACATGGCGCTGCCGTCCCCGATCAGCGCGACAACTGGGCGGTTGGGAAGGGCGAGCTTGACGCCCACAGCCGCAGGAAGTCCCCAACCGATCCCGCCGCCTCTGAGGCCGAAGAAGCTCTTGGCGTCCTGGCAGCGGAGGAGAGTCCTGAGTCCGCCGCCTGAGGAAATTGACTCATCCACTACCACGGCCTCTGGAGGCAGCGCCTCGGAGAGCGCGTGAACGAGGGCCAGAGGCGCGATGGGAACCCGGTCACTCTCAGCCTGAGCGCGTGCTTTGAGATCTGCGATCTCCTGCTCATGCTTCAGGCGGCACTCCTCGAGGCGGCGCTGAGCCTCGGGGTGGCGTCCGGCCTTGAAGCGCGCGCGGAGGGTCTCGGCAAGGTCGGGGAGTGTCGCTTTGGGGTCACCCAGGATGGCGACCTTGGCCGGGTAGTTCTTTCCAATCTCCCACGGGTCCACGTCCAGGTGGATGATCGAAAGGCCCTCGGGCAGGGCCTCGACGTCCGAGGGGAGCGAGAAGGTGAACAGATCGCCGCCAACAGAGAAAAGCAGGTCGTAATCCCGGAGCAGCGCGCGGAGCTGGGGTGCGAGGCGCGGGATGGCCCCGCGGTAGAGCGGGTGGGTAAAGGGGAAAGCGCACCGGTTGGCCATGCCTTCCAGATAGACCGGCGCACCCAGGATCTCAGCCACCTCTTGAAGCTCTGCCAGCGCGTTGCCCTGGGCTACCGCGTCTCCCGCGATCATGATCGGCCGCTTCGCTTGGACGAGAAGCTCGGCTGCGCGTTCCACGGCGTCTCGCGCGCCGCGGGTCCGCCGGTCAATCCGAGTCGGCTCGCCCGGGTCGATGTCACCCTCGGCGTTCAACACGTCCACAGGGAGAGAAAGGAACACGGGCCCTGTCGGAGGAGTCAGGGCCACCTTGGCGGCTCTGTGAACGGCTCGCGGCAGCTCGTCCAGGCGATGGACCTCGAAGGCCCACTTGACGTAAGGGCGCGCCACCGGCGGCAGGTCCGACCAGAGCACGGGCTCGGTGAGGGTCATGGACTGGTCGTGCTGGCCCGCGGTGACCAGGAG
Organism: uncultured bacterium; assembly: GCA_964342905.1. Taxonomy (GTDB): domain Bacteria; phylum Methylomirabilota; class Methylomirabilia; order Rokubacteriales; family CSP1-6; genus CAYFIG01. Next base: position 13,653 of record CAYFIG010000019.1, on the reverse strand, counting down.
CGGAGAGCCGGCTTTGTAGGCGTCGTAGAGCATCCCCATGGCATTTCCAAGGCCGGGGGAGATGTGCACGTTCACCGCGCCGAGCTTCCCGCTGGTCTGGGAGTAGCCGTCAGCCATGGCGATGGCCACCGCTTCCTGGAGGGCCAGGATGTAGCGGATCTTTCCCTCCCGTGCGAAGCCGTCCATCAGGGGCAGCTCGGTGGTGCCGGGGTTGCCGAAGAGAAGCTCCACGCCCTCCTGCTTTAGAATCTCCAGGAATGCCTGCTTGCCCGCCATGAACCCCATAGCCTTCCCTCCCGAGGAAGTAGTCCGTGGGCGCATCATACCCGCTCCGTCCCGGCTCGACAATAGGGCCCGATCCCGCCAGTTTCTTGACTCCCTGGGGCCGGGGGGCTACGCTCGCCCTGGTATGCGCGAGTTCCTGAGGGCGTGCCGACGCGAGCCCACTGATTTCACGCCGATCTGGCTGATGCGCCAGGCCGGGCGTTACATGCCCGAATACCGAAAGCTCCGGGATCGGTTCGGGTTCCTCGAGCTGTGCAAGAACCCCGAAGCTGCCGCAGAGGTCACGCTTCTACCGGTCGAGCGCCTGGGCGTGGATGCCGCCATCATCTTTGCCGACATTCTGCTCCCGCTGGAGCCCATGGGCATCGGGCTCGAGTTTGCGAAAGGCGAGGGGCCGGTCATCCACGCTCCCGTGCGGAGCGGTGGGGATGTCAAACGCCTCAAGGAGGTGGACATTCAAGCCGCGGTCCGTTTCGTCTTTGACGCCATCCGGATGGTGAAGCGGGCCCTCGACGGTCGCGTGCCGCTCATCGGCTTCGCCGGCGCGCCGTTCACCCTGGCCTCCTACCTGATCGAGGGCGGACCCTCAAGCGACTACCTCTCCACCAAGCGCCTGATGCACGAGGATCCTTCGGCCTGGCAACTGCTCATGGAGAAGCTGGCGGCAATCACGACCCACTACCTCAACGGCCAGATCGCGGCGGGCTGCGAGGCCGTCCAGCTCTTCGACTCCTGGGTGGGAACCCTCTCGCCTGAGGACTACCGCGCCGGTGCGCTTCCCTCTACGCGCGCCGCGATCAGGGGACTCACGCCGGGAGTTCCGGTGATCCACTTCGGCACGGGGACCGCGGGGTTGCTCGAGCTGATGCGCGAGGCGGGTGGTGACGTGATGGGGCTGGACTGGCGCGTGGACCTGGGCGAGGCCTGGAAGCGCCTGGGTTACGACGTGGCGGTGCAGGGGAACCTGGATCCCGCAGTGCTGCTGGCCGGGCCTCCGGAGATCCGGCGTCAAGCCGAGGCCATCTTGAAGCGGGCTGGCGGCCGTCCCGGCCATATCTTCAACCTTGGCCACGGCGTTCTGCCCGAGACTCCGGTGGAGCACGCGGTTGCCCTCGTCGAGATGGTTCACGAGCTGTCAGCGAAGTGAAGCGCACGATGATCGACTCCGTGCTCCTGATCGCCTTTGGTGGGCCGACGCGGTCCGAGGAGATCCGCCCGTTCCTTGAGAACGTCACGCGAGGCCGGCGCATCCTGCCCGAGCGCGTCGACGAGGTGGCGCACCACTACGAGAGGATCGGCGGTCGCTCGCCGCTCAACGAGCTGACCTTTAAGCAGGCGGACGGACTCCGGGCTCTCCTGGAGCGAGAAGGGATCGCGCTCCCGGTCTTTGTCGGGATGCGGAACTGGCACCCGTACCTTGCCGAGACCCTTGCCGAGATGGTGGAAAAGCGCTGCCAGCGCGCCCTCGGTATCATCCTCTCTTCGTTCCAGACCGAGGCCTCCTGGGAACGCTACCAGGAGAACGTTGCCGAAGCCCGCGCCACGGTCGGTCCTGCCGCGCCGGAGATGATCTATGCGGAGCCCTGGTTTGATCACCCGCGCTTCATCGAGGCCGTGGCGGATCGGGCTCAGAAGGCCCTCGAAGCACTGCCGTCCGCCCGGCGCTTGGGCACGCCCCTAGTCTTCACCGCCCACAGTGTGCCGGTCGCCATGGCCGAACGCTCTCCGTATATCCAGCAGCTGACTCAAGCGTCCCGGCTTGTGGCGGAGCGGCTGGGCCATGACCGTTGGATGATCGCCTACCAGAGCCGGAGCGGGAGCCCTCCGGAGCCGTGGCTTGAGCCCGACATCGCCCGAGTGATCCGTGAGCTTGGCAGAGACGGCGCGCAGGACCTCGCGATCGTGCCAATCGGCTTTGTCGTTGATCACGTGGAGGTCCTCTACGACCTTGATGTTGAAGCGCGAGCGGTTGCCGAACGCGCGGGCGTCACGCTCCATCGGACGAGAGCGGTGAACGACCATCCGGCTTTCATCGCCATGCTCGCCGATCTCGTCACGCGCGGGCTCGCTGGCCAGTGAGCGGCACCCAAGTCAGCGTAGCCGTGGTGGGGGGCGGGATTACAGGCCTTGCCGCCGCCTCCCGGCTCACCGAGCTGTCGCGCCAGCGCGGGCTCGCCCTGAAGCTTACCCTCCTCGAGGCGCGCGATAGGCTTGGAGGGACCATCGCAACGGAGCGGGCCGGAGGGTTTCTGATCGAGGCCGGCCCCGACTCCTTTCTCTCAGAGAAGCCCTGGGCGCTTGCGCTCTGCGAGCGCCTCAGCGTCACCCATCGCCTGGTCAGGACCGACGACCGTTTCCGGCAGACCTTCGTGGTCCACCGGGGCCGCCTCCAGCCGCTCCCCGAGGGATTTCAGCTCCTGGCTCCCACGCGGCTCATGCCGCTTTTCGCCTCTTCCTTATTCTCCTGGCCGGGCAAGCTCAGGATGGCCATGGATCTGATCGTGCCGCGCGGACAACCCAATGAGGAGGAGAGCCTGGGAGCGTTCGTGAGGCGCAGGCTCGGCCGCGAAGCCCTCGAGCGCGTGGCCCAGCCGCTGGTGGCGGGGATTTACACCGCGGATCCCGACCGGCTCTCGCTGGCAGCGACTCTGCCACGCTTTCTGGAAATGGAGCGCCGGCACCGCAGCGTGATTCTCGCCCTCTGGAAGGCGGCGCGGCGTCACCCCGAGGTGGAGCGAGGCTCGAGCGGGGCCAGATGGAGCCTCTTCGTCACGTTCGCGGACGGAATGGAGGAGCTTGTCAGGATCTTGGCCGAGCGGCTGCCGTCAGGGTCGGTACGGCTCAAAGAGCTGGTGGAGCGCGTCACGCGCGAGAATGGCGGATTCAAGACTTCGCTTGCTGATGGAAGCGCCCTTCAGGCCGACGCGGTGATCCTCGCCACGGAGGCCTATCAGGCCGCGCGGCTCACCCGCTCCCTGGATCCCGCCCTCGCTAATCTTCTGGAAACTATCCCCTACGCCTCCTCGGCGACGGTGAGCGTGGCGTACCGGCGCGAGGAGATCCCGCATCCCCTGGACGGCTTTGGCTTCGTGGTGCCCCGGAGCGAAGGGCGCCCGATCCTCGCCTGTACCTTCTCGAGCATCAAGTATCCCGGCCGGGCGCCCGAGGGGTTCGTGCTCCTGCGGCTCTTTCTGGGCGGCGCCCTGAATGAAGGAATCTTTCAGGAAGACGACGCGAAGCTCCTAGCCCTGAGCCGCTCCCAGCTTGCCGATCTTTTGGGCGTGACCGCGGTGCCGACCCTCAGCCGGGTGCATCGCTTTCCCGCGTCCATGGCCCAGTACCATCTCGGCCACCTTGACCGGGTGGCTGCCATCGAGCGCCGGGTGGCCAAGCAGCCCGGGTTAGCCCTCGCGGGGAGCGGCTATCGAGGCGTGGGGATCGCCGATTGCATCCGCTCGGGCGAGGACGCCGCGGAGCGAATGTTAGCGTCTTGACGCGAAGGGTCAGTGCCTGGTAGCGTTCTCTCGCTGGAATACCCCTTTCGGGAATGAAAGGAGGAGGCCATGCGGGCAGTTCACGATCGAGGAGGATGGCTCGGAGCGGGCCCCATTCAAAAGGCCGACCATCAGCTCGAGGACTGGGAGCGGTGGACGGACGCCATGATGCAGCTCCTGTCGGGTCCCGAAAAGCGGGTGATACGGCTCGACGAGATGCGGCGCACGATCGAAGGCCTTCCCCCGGCGCAGTACGAGTCGCTCTCCTACTACGAGCGGTGGGCGACTGCACTCGAGAGTCTCATGATCGAAAAAAAGATCCTGACCCGGGAGGAGATCGAGCGGAAGGCTGCCGAGCTTGAGCGGCGCGAGCGAGGCGATGCGTGATGGTGGCGGCTGGACCGAAGTACAAGCCTGGGGATCGGGTTCGAGTCCAGGCGGGCGCTCCGACAGGCCATATTCGCACGCCCAGCTATGTCCGGGGGAAGGTCGGGCGGGTGGAGCTGCTTCACGGCGAATTTCGGAATCCCGAATCCCTCGCCTACGGGGGCGAAGGGCTCCCGAAACAACCGCTCTACCTGATTGGCTTCAGCCAAGCCGAGCTCTGGCAGAGGTACCCTGGCTCGCCACGCGACACGCTCTACGTTGACATCTATGAGCACTGGCTAGACCCTGCCTGACAGGGAGGAGATTTGTATGAGCGACGGTCACCCCGATCATCACGACGATTCGACTGCGCCCCACGAGGCTCACGCAGGCCTTCACCCGCGCGTCGATCTCAGTCCCTTCGCGAGACGGGCCAAGGCCATCGAGGAGCTCCTCGTCGAGAAGGGTGTGTTCACACCGGCCGAGATTCGCCGCGTGGTTGACATCACGGCCGCGCGATCGCCGGCCGACGGGGCCAAGCTGGTCGCGCGAGCCTGGGTCGATCCAGACTTCAAGGCGCGCCTGCTGGCCGACCCGAAAGCCGCGGCCGCCGAACTCGGAATCGATGCCGCGACCTACGCCAAGTTAGTTGTCGTGGAAAACACCGAGAAGGTCCATCAGCTTGTCGTGTGTACGCTGTGTTCCTGCTACCCGCGGACCCTTCTGGGTCTCCCCCCGGACTGGTATAAGAGCTTGGGCTACCGCTCCCGCGCGGTGGTTGACCCGCGCGGGGTGATGCGGGAGTTCGGGCTCGAACTCGACGAGAACGTTCAGGTGCGGGTGCTCGATAGCACGGCGGATATTCGATACCTGGTCCTGCCCCGCCGGCCGCCGGGCACCGATCACCTGACTGAAGAGGAGCTGGCTCGGCTCGTCACCAGAGACAGCATGATTGGTGTCGCGGATCCGCGTTTCGAGCCAGCGGAACCGGAAATTGTGAGGGAGGTTTGACCATGAACCGTGGCATGCGATACGTTTTGTGGAGTGTCATCGGGCTCCTGGCTCTCGCGTGGCCGGGGTCCGCCTTCGCCGAGCCTTGCCTCTCGCCCTACGTCAAGCGCCTGGTGGGACCTGAGAAATACCTGTACGTCCTCTCCGTGGACGCCGACGCGAAGGACAACGACTTCCTGGCCGTGATCGATGTGAACCTCGCCTCGGCAACATACGGTCTCCTGCTCACGACGGTGGACCTGGGCTCTGCGAACAATGAGCCTCACCACATGGGGTTCACCGACGACCGAACCAAGATCTGGGCCGGCACCCTTTTCTCCAAGCGGCTCTTCATCATCGACGTAGCCACTGATCCCGCCAAACCAAAGATCGTCAAGACGATCGAGGACATCACCGCGCTCACAGGCCTCCACGGCCCGCACACCTACTACGCGCTTCCGGGGCGGATGCTGCTCACGTTCCTCTCCTCAGCCGATGGGAACCCGCCCGGCGGCCTGGCGGAGTTCACCAACGACGGCCAGCTGATCCGCGTGTTCAAGAACCCGGCCTCCACGCCATACGCCTACGACGTCGCCATCAAGCCCGAGATCAACCGGATGATCACCTCCAGCTTCACGCCGTATCGGAATTACTCGAAGCCGCTCGCCCAGTGGGACATGAAGGACGGCGGCAACACGCTCCTGGTCTGGGAGTTCAAGGAGCGGAAGCTCCTCCAGACGCTGACCACGGACCCGGTTCCCCTCGAGGTGAGGTGGAGCCTCAAGCCGGGTAAGGCGTACGGCTGGACGAATTCGGCTCTCGGCGATTCCATCTGGTTCTTCAGCCGGGGGAAGAACGGGGCGTTCTCCACAAAGAAGGTGGCGGACCTGGGGAAGGGATGCCTGCCGGCTGACCTTCGACAGTCCCCGGACGACCGCTACCTCTACGTGTCCTGCTGGATGCGGAGCGAGATCCAGGCCTGGAATGTCTCAGTTCCCGACAAGCCGAGGCTCCACGACACGGTGGTCCCGGGCGTTTCGCCCAATATGATGCACGTCACGATGGACGGCAGGCGGATGTACGTCACCAACTCGCTCTTGTCCACCATGGACTACTCGGGAAACTTCTGGGTCCGCCTGATTCACATCGGGCCCGACGGCCGCCTCAAGGTGGATCCCTTTTTCAACGTGGATTTCACGAAGCTCCCCACCGGCCCGGCCCGGGCCCACGACATGCTGCTCTACTGAGCTTTCTATGAGCGCGTCCGCTTTCCCGAGATGTGGCTTCGTATCCTCGTCCCGATCCTGATGGCCGTCCTTCCACTCCTCACCGGGGACAGGAGTTGGGGTGGCGAGGCCAGCTCGATCCTGGAAGTTCGTCGGGTGCCGGTCGCCGGGTATCTCCCCGTGATCCGGGACGCCCCGCCATTCACCCTTGAGCGCTCGGACGGCGGTCAGATCTTTCTCAGTGACCTCCGCGGCAAGGTGGCGGTCGTTGCGTTCATCTTCACCTCTTGCGTAGATACCTGCCCCCTCATCAGCGGCAAGCTGGCCGCCCTGCAGAAGCGGCTCCAGGAGGAGAGTCGCCTGCGGGATCGGGTGGTGATCCTGTCCGTCACGTTTGATCCTCGCCGAGACACCCCGGAAGTCCTGGAGCGCTATGCCAGGGGGTTCGGTGCGGATCCGAAACGCTGGCTCTTCCTGAGGGGAACCCCGGACGAGACGCGACGGCTTCTCGCGGAGTATGACGTCTGGGTGCGGCCTGCTGCCGATGGGGAGTTTGACCACGCCGATCGGATCTTCTTGATCGATCCGGCGGGACGGATCCGGGAGATCTACAACCAGCGCCTCCTCTCGGCGGACTGGATCCTCAGGGACATCCGGAGTCTCGTCGCCGACCGCATCGAGTAGGCAGCCAACATCAGGCAACCAGCCGCGACCTCCGCGTGCGATGAAACCTTATGACGATTGCCGCTACTGCGGCGGAGAGGTCGAGGAGCGTTTAGACCAGCTAGACTACCGCTACCACGGACAGCTCTACATCGTAGAGAGCGTCCCAGTAGGTGTATGCAAACAATGCGGCGAGAAATTCCTTACTGCCAAAGTTGCTAAACAAGTCGAAGCGGCGGTCTCGTCAATGAGAACACCCGTTGCCACCGTGGCCGTTCCGGTAGTCAGGGTTTCGTAACAGTCAACCCTCCCGGTCTCACAGGGCGTAATCGAACTGCTTCGGCGCGCTTGTCTCCCTTCCACGGGCGTTCGCGGAGAGAACAAGCACAGGTTCTCCTTATCCCGTTCGATTTTGCAAAGCGGTGGAAGAAGTCGTAGATCGCAAGAAGCCCCATCCGAGCCAACCCAGGAAGACCTAACCCCGCAAAATCAAGGGAACCGGAGTAGGCCATGGTGCTGCTAGTATGCCGTGGTTCGGGGTGGCTTGGTAGCAGCGTGGTAGCAGAGCTGACTTGTATTGATCTCATTGGCCGGCGCCTGATGACCGGCCTAGAGCCCGCGGTAAATCTCCCCGCGCGGGCCGATGCGACGGACATCAATGATGCGCTGGACATCGTCGATCACGTAAAGCACCCGCCAGTCGCCCACACGGAGTCGCCAGAGTCCTTGAAGGCCTTTCAACGGCTGAGCGCTCTGAGGGCGCGGGTTGTCGGCAAGCCGGTCGATGCGGCGGCGAATGTTCGAGCAAAACGGCTCGGGGATGCGGTCCAGCCGACGTTCCGCGCCCTCGCGGATGATGACGGTGTAGGGCACCGTCTCACCGCGTCAGAGCCGCTGCCGTGCGATTTCCCAGGGGATCGCCCGTTCCCGTCCGGCCCGCCGCGCCGCTTCGACATCGGCGCGCTCTTCGCGCAGAAAGCCGACGCAGGCTTGGACCGTCACATAGAGCTGTCGCCCCGCACGTGCGCGACTAATCTGCCGTCGGGTAGCGCGGAGAAAGCCGGCGCGGATCGCGCGGATGACCTGGTCACGCGACCGACCGAGCACAACAGCCGCCTCGTCGAGGTCCAGGAGCCCGCGCGGACCAAGCGCGCGCTCGACGGTCCGCCCACTCGGCAGAACGTGCTCGATGGTGAGCGCGGCGCTGGGGGGGTTCTCCCAGTAGACGTGAATCCGGGTTTGAGTACGCGCCATCGCTCCTCAAGTTTAGCACGGGTCGGGGCGGATTTCGCACAAGGGCCGAACCGTCGCGCTGGCGCACCGTGACAAGTATGAACTTGATGCCGACAGAACGCGCGAGTCAAGCAAGGCCCCCGAGCCTGCCTACGACCTCAACCACGCATTTGAGGTCATCGTAGCAGTACCTCTGAAGCTTTCGCTGGAGGCGCCTCTTCTGCTTGCCCCTTCGTTCTTGGCGGTAGGCAGCGTACAAGGCATTCGCCTCACGACCGTCGGCGACCCGACTCCGCCGGGCAATCCCCCAATACTCGGCGACGTCCTTCAAGCTGAACTTTGGAATCGGGAGCCGTACGTTCGCGCGCATGAACTCCAAGACGTCAACGTGGTGGCGCGCGTCGAGGACTCCCCTCGATGGACGAATCCGCAGCCTCTTGATCGCCTTCAGGAGCTGGGGGAAGTCAGCGCTTCGCCCCGACCACGTCACGATTGGTACCTTGCCATATCTCTCGAGGCGGTCAAGCAGTGCGAGGATGTTCCTCCGCTCCTCATCTGGCGAGTCGGCCCAGAGAAACTCGTATTTCCGGCGACCCCCGACGACGGGGCAGAGCCCGATCAGCCAGATGATGTGCTCCTCCGGGAGGAGAAGATCGAGCCAGCTGTACTCGATGTCGAGCACGAGCATGTCGCGCAATTCAAGCCGATCCCATCCAAAGATGACAGGGCGGTGCTCATCGTAGCTCCTGGCATGCGCTCGCCAGCCGGCCAGCGTCGCGGCCGAGATCCCGACCTGCCGGCCGACCGATTGCGGATCGAGGGGCAGGAGATCGGCATACGAGGCCAGCCCGAGCCGCTCCAGCCTGGCACGGCGCTGGGGGCCAATGCCCAAGATGCAAGACAGATCCTTGGCCTCGATCGCCGCCTGCTCGACCTCCGGCCGACCCTTGCAGTAGGGGCAGTTACAGATCCGAGGGATCACGCCACGCCGTCTGGCCTCTCGGATCGCCTCGCACGTCGCCAGGACCTCGTCGAACCGCTTTGGGCGCAGACGGACCTTCTGGAGCACAGACCGGTCGGCAAAGACCACGTAGCCCAGTGGTTTCAACCCTTCCACCTGTTGGTACGGCTCGAGAACCAGCCAATAAAATGCCAACGCCAGCTCGTCGATCCGCGAGACATCACCCTTGACCTTGAGCACGACCGGGAAGAGTGCTCCCTCCGCAGTCTGGACGCCATCGGGCCGCCCCAGGATCTTGCGCTCATCGTTGCGGAAGAGCAACCTGTCGCGCTCAAACACGAAGCTGCGGCGCAGCGCTGGGATCCACTTCCGCGCGATCTCGACGTAGTGTTGGAAATACGATTCCGGTTGGTTCTCAGCGGACGGGCGCGGGGGCTCGGGCCAACCGAGAGCCTCCCACGGTCGAATCTGCCCTGTGTCGAGGAGCCAGAAGGCATAGGGGCACCGGAGGTAAGCGACGAGGTCGGACTTGCTCACCCACTCGCCTTTCTGGTGTGGGGCTGTCAGGTCCGGCCATGTGATCTCATCCATCGCGCCCGCTCGCAGGGCCAGTCTAGTGCGCTGGAAGATTTCGCAAGGGCCGGAGCACGAAATTGGGGACACCAGCGGCCACGGCCGACCATCGTGAGGGACGGCGTCCCTGAGCCCTTGCTCTCAGCACAAAGCCTTGGACGCCTGCTGGTCGCGCGCCAGGCTAGCGAGCTGAAGAAGCTCTGTGTGATTCCCGAATCGCCCGCCAGATCTTCTCGGGGCGGAGGGGCATGTCCAGGTGGCGGATCCCGAAGGGCGCGAGCGCGTCCATGACGGCGTTGACGACCGCCTGAGGCGCCCCCACGCAGCCGGCCTCGCCCACGCCCTTGGCCCCGAGCGGATTATGCGGGGTCGGGGTGACCGTATGGTCCAGCTCGAACATCAGGAGGTCCGGGGCCTTGGGGACCGCGTAGTCCATGAGGCTTCCCGAGAGGAGCTGGCCCGCCTCGTCATACACCACTTCTTCCCAGAGCGCCTGGGCGATTCCCTGGGCGATTCCGCCGTGGAGCTGACCCTTGAGGAGCATGGGGTTGAGCACGGTGCCCACGTCATCCACCCCGATGAAGCGGAGGAGCTTGACCTCCCCGGTCTCGGGGAGCAGTTCCACCACGGCAATATAGACGCCGAAGGGGACGGTGAAGTCGGGCGGATCAAAGACGCGGCTTGCCTCGAGGCCCGGGTCCATCCCGGGGGGAAGCTTGGCGGCACGATGTGCGGCCTGAGCCACCTCCTTGAGCGTGACCGCGCGGTCGGGGAAACCCTTGACGTGGAGCTTTCCGTCTTCCAGCACGATGTCCTCGGCCGCGGCCTCGAGGAGATGCGCGGCGATCCGTCGGGCCTTCTCCTTTACGGCCTGGGACGCGAGCAAGACCGCTGCCCCGCCCACGCTCCCGCCCCGGCTCCCTCCCGTGCCGAACCCGATGGGGACCACTGCGGTATCGCCGTGGAGGACCGTGACGTCCTCGGGCCGCACGCCGAGATCGTCGGCAACGATCTGGGCGAAGGTGGTCTCGCCGCCCTGGCCGTGGGGGGAGGTGCCGGTCAGCACAGTGATCCGGCCTCCCGGCTCCACACGCACCGCGCCGTACTCGTGGCCCGAAAAGGCCATCATCCGCGAGGGCCCAGTTGAGGCGGTCTCCACGAACGTGGAGAAGCCGACGCCCAGATAGCGGCCCTTCTTCCTCTCCTGCGCCTGCTCTTCTCTGAACTTCTTATAGTCCAGGATCTCCAGCGCCTTTTCGAGGGTGACGGCGTAGCGGCCCGAGTCATACGTAAGCCCCGACGGAACCTTGTAGGGGAATTCCTCCGGCTTGATGAAGTTCTTCTTCCTGATCTCGACCGGATCCATCCCAAGCTCGGCAGCAGCCAGGTCCATCATTCTCTCGATGATGAATGACCCTTCAGGACGACCCGCCCCCCGGTATGCAGCTGTCGGCGTCTTTGTCGTGAGGGCGCCTCTGACAGTATAGGAAGCTGCCGGAATCCGATAGGCGCCGGTGATGAGCCGGCCGCAAAGGAGCGGTGGCCCCGCGGTGAAGGCCTCAAGGTAGGCGCCGAGATCCGCCACACCCCTGACCCGCAGGGCCAGGAGCGTTCCGTCACGGGCGACGGCGAGCTCGGCCTCGTGAATCTGGCCGCGACCATGGGTGGTAGCGACCATGCTCTCGCTCCGCTGCTCGATCCACTTCACCGGCCTGCCGAACCTCATCGCGGCGAATGCCACGAGAATCTCCTCGTCGTAAAGCCCCACCTTGCAGCCGAATCCGCCCCCGACCTCCGGAGCGATCACGCGGATCTGGTGCTCGGGGAGGCCGAGGGGTTCGGCCAGCATTGACTTCACCCGGTGGGGCATCTGGGTCGAGGTCCAGAGCGTGAGGGCTCCACCCTGATAGAGCGCAACGCAACCGCGCGGCTCCAGCGGTGTGGGGGCCAGGCGCTGATTGACGAAGCGCCCCCTGACGACGCTGTCGGCCTTCGCAAACGCCCCGTCAAGATCTCCCGTCGTCCAGGTGTGCTCGTAGGCGAGGTTGCCCGGGACTTCCTCGTAGATCTGGGGCGCTCCGGGTTTGAGAGCCGCCTCGGGATCCGTCACGGAATCGAGGGGCTCGTACTCCACCTGAATCAGGTCAGCGGCATCGCGAGCCAGGGCGCGCTCGGTGGCGAGGACCAAGGCCACGGGGTAGCCCACGAACGTCACCTTCCCGAGCGCCAGCGGGAGGTGGTACGGCACCTTGATCCCCGGAGGCGAGATCATGAGGGCCTTGGGGCCCACCTTCCCTTCGAGGTCCGGTCCCGTCAGCACGGCGAGGACCCCGGACACCTTTGCTGCCGCCGAGACATCCAGGCTCGCGATCCGAGCATGGGCCCAGGGGCTCCTGAGCACAACCGCATGGAGCAGGCCTGGGTACGTCACGTCGTCAACGTACTGGGCCTGGCCCTGGATCAGCCGTGGATCCTCGAGCCGCTTGACTTCGCTTCCGACAAATCGCGGCGCCGCCATTAGATCCTCCTTAAGCTCAATTGACTGGCCGGGGAGCCCTCGCTATTGTAACTCAGCCGTGCTCAGGACAACGATCGCTGGAAGCCTGCCCAAGCCCGCGTGGCTCGTCGACCCCTCCGTTCAACTCTTCGCGCCGTGGGTGGTGCCGCCTGATCGGCTGCGAGAAGCACAGGACGATGCGGTCCGGCTCGCTCTGGCTGACCAGGAGGAGGCCGGGATCGACATCATGACCGATGGGGAGCAGCGGCGCCGGCACTACATCTGGGGATTTCTGGAAGGCCTGACCGGGACCGATACCCAAACCCTCGGGAAGAAGCAGACTCGCGGCGGGCGCTACCTTCCTGAGCAGGACGTGGCACGTGTCGTCGGGGAAGTGACGCGGCCGAGACCTGTCATGGTCGAAGCGCTCAGGTTCGCCAAGGCTCACACCCGCCGGCCGGTGAAGGTGACCCTTCCCGGTCCCATGACGATCGTGGACAGCGTGCTGGACGAGTATTACCGCTGCGACGAGAAGAGTCTGGCGATGCGCTTTGCGGCTCTTCTTAACCACGAGGCCCGTGACCTGGCAGCGGCCGGCACCGACGTGATCCAGTTCGACGAGCCGTGCTTCAATGTCTACCTGGACAAGGTTCAGGCGTGGGGCAGCGAGGCGCTGGAGCGCGCCATCGAGGGAGTCTCCTGTACGACGGCGATTCATATCTGCTACAGCTACGGGATTCCCCGGGTGCTGGCCTGGAAGAAGCAGAACACGGAGTGGGGGCAGTACGCCGTCACGCTCCCGCTCCTGGCCAGGACACGGATCAACCAGCTCTCGGTGGAGTGCGCAGCCTCAGGGGTGGATGAGGCGGTGCTGGCCGAAGCCCGCGGCAAGGATGTACTCCTGGGAGTCATCGACGTGGGGACCGAGGAGGTTGAATCCCCTGAGCTGGTAGCGACGCGGATCAGGAAGGCGCTCCCCTACGTCCCTCCCGAGCGCCTCTTCCCGTGTACCGATTGCGGGTTGGTCCCCAGGAGCCGGCAGGCAGCGCGCGGGAAGCTGAGAGCCCTAGTGGAAGGTGCGTGTCGGGTCCGCAGCGAGCTCGAGGCAGCGAAGCGCTAAGCCATGGCCAGGCGAATGCCGTACAAGGGATACGTCCTCGCCGCGGCTCCTTATAGAGCTGCTGACGGTCGCTGGGGAGCGAAGGTCATTATCGAGCGCCACCACGGCGGGTCGGTGCACTTCCAGCCTGTGGCCGATGCCCCGGATAAAACCTACGCCACGCGCGAGGAGGCCGAGGACGCCTCAATTCGTTTCGGCCAAACACTGCTCGATTCGCGGAAATAAGAGGAGAGATTTCTACGAGA
>CAYFIG010000018.1:4377-15551 GCA_964342905.1 uncultured bacterium | reverse complement strand
GACGGCGGTTCTCCGCCGTGAGCACGGCCACAGGGAAAGCGCTCCTGGCCGCCCTACCGCGGGCAGCGCAGGAGTTGCTGCTCGGGCCGGAGCGCTCTCCCGCGCTCCTCGAGCAACTGGCGCGGGTGACTGCAGAGGGGTACGCGGTGGACGACGAGGAGTGTGAGGCCGGTGTCCGATCGGTGGCCGCAGCGATTCGGGATCTGACCAAGCGGGCGCTGGGTGCGATCGAGGTGAGCGCGCCCGCTGTGCGACTCTCGCTCGAGCGCATCAAGGGAGAGCTCGCGCCCCTCGCGGTATCCGTGGCTCGAGAGGTCGAGGCGCGGCTCGGGGCCAAACCCGCATCGTGACCGCTCCCCGTCGTGGGGACGGCCCTGGCTTTCCTGACCTGAAGCTTCGGCTGGGGACGGGGGCGTTGCTCGTCCTCCTCGCCCTGTTCGCTCTCCTCCTCTTGGCCCCCCTGAACCCTGGTGCGGCGAGGCTCGGGGGGGTGAGCCTTTCGTGGTGGTACGGCGGGATCATGGCCCCGCTCCTCGCCGTTCTGATCACTGTGAGCTGTCTCAAGCCTCCCGGCGCACGCCCCGTGACTGACACGTTCCACGCGACGAGCAGCTTTTCCGTCTGGATCACGCCGGCGCTCCTATTCTCCGTTCCGGCTGAGCTTCTCGTCCGCGGCAGCGAAGGGCTCTGGATCGCCCTCCTCGTCGTGGTAGCCCCACTCCTTGGTCTCCTTCTGGTCACGCCGCCCCGAGACGCAGCGCCGCCTCACCCGGCCTCGACGTTCCCCCTCGCCCTCATGGGGTTCGTCCTCCTCTGGGCCAACCTGCTCCTGGTCGGGGATGTGACTCGCTCGCTTGGTCTTTCGAGACCTACGGGGATCCTGGTGGTTGCCGGAAGCATGTTCGTGGTGACAATGTGGGCCCCGGCCCGACGGCGGGGGCTGGCCCTGGCGCTGCCCGCGCTTCTCGCTCTCCTCATCCCCCTGGGGGTTGTCGTGGAGCGAGCGGATCGGTTGCCGCTGGCGGCTTGGAGTCACGCCGCGTCCCTGCCAGCCTTTAGATTCTCTTCGGAGAGCCCCTGGGTCACCGAGGGACGTCCCGTTGCCCCGCGCCCCGGGACCGACACGCTCCTGTTCGAGGAGGAGCACCGGGTGACAAGCGTTGCGGGGGGGCCGCTTCGGATTCTCGTGAGCGACAGGGGGCGGGTTCAGATTCAGGAATGGACGCTGGCAGCCGGCCAATCGGTGACGGTGCGGCCTGGGGATCGTCTTGTGGTGGAGCCGGGGCGAAGCCTCAGGTTTGAAGCCAACAAACGGATTCCGGGCGCCCCAGCTTCAGGGATCCGATGGGCTGACCCACCGCGCCCGTTACTCAGCATGGCATTCCTCTCGGTCCTGGGTTCCGGGCTGACGATCTTGGGCGGGGCCACGGCGCTCCTGGCCTTTCGGCGCTCGCTTCCCATCTCTCGCGCGGGAGCCGCGATTGAGGGGGCCGGGTACGTTCTGGTGTTGGCCTGGGCGTTAGGCTGGGCGACCTACACCGCCGTCGTCGCACCGGAGCTTTTCCTCGGCGGGATCACTCCAGAGAAGCTCTTCGAGCTTCCCGCCCTGGCGCTCCGTGGCAGTCCGTGGGGGCGCCTCCTTGGCGCGTTTGTCATCACGGGTGCGCTCTTCGCCCTGCTTACCAGCGCGTCAGCGCTCCGGAGCCGCCTGGCGTTGGGCGGGCTTGAAGGGCGGGATCTGGGGCTCTGGGGAGGGGTGCTGGGGCTGGCTTCACTGGGCAGCTTCTGGCCGCTGGATCCTTGGCGGATGCTTCTGATGGCCTTTGGCCTCGGCGCGTCAACGCTGGCGCCCCTGGCTTGGGTTGGCATTCCCCGGGAGCGGCCGCAGGCCATCAGCCTGGCAGTCGGGACAGGCCTCGCCGTTTTCCTCGCGCTCGCGCTTCTCGGAGAGATCCTGCCAGCTCGCGGGGTGTGGGCAGAGATGTTCCTGAGCTACCCGGCGCTGGCGGCCTCACCGATCGCATCATTTCTCCTCTGGCGCGCCCGGCGACTCGAGGGCTAACTCGGGGTTGTCATCGCTCCGGACTTCAAGCACAATGTGCGGTGAGGAGACACGGACTTCTCCGCGTGGCTTCGCGGGGTCCCGGGTGGAAAGGTGAGCCGAGATGAGGGCGCGCACGGTCGGAGAGCTGAGGCAGAGCGGTTGGCAGACGAAATCGGTCAAGCAGGAGCTGCGCGACAACCTGATTGCGCGGCTGCAGCGTAACGAGCCGATTTTCCCCGGGATCGTCGGCTACGACGAGAGCGTCGTGCCGCAGGTCGAGAACGCCATCTTGAGCGGTCAGGACATCGTCTTCCTGGGCGAGCGCGGCCAGGCCAAGACGCGCATGGCCCGCCTCCTGGTCGGCCTGCTGGATGAGGCGGTGCCCGCCCTGGCTGGCTGCGAGATCAACGACGACCCCTTCGCCCCGATCTGCGCGGCCTGTCGGGCGCGCCTGGCGGAGCATGGCGACGCGGCCGAGATCGTCTGGATCCCACGCGACCGCCGCTACGGTGAGAAGCTGGCCACCCCGGACATCACCATCGCCGACCTGATCGGCGAGGTGGACCCGATCAAGGTGGCCGAGGGCCGCTACCTCGCCGACGAGCTGACCATCCACTACGGGCTCCTGCCGAGAACCAACCGTGGCGTCTTCGTGATCAACGAGCTACCCGATCTCGCCGAGCGGATTCAGGTGGGCCTCCTCAACATCATGGAGGAGCGCGACGTCCAGATCCGCGGCTACAAGGTGCGCCTGCCGCTGGACCTCTTCGTGGTGGCGAACGCCAACCCCGAGGACTACACCAACCGCGGGCGGATCATCACCCCGCTCAAGGACCGGTTCGGCTCCCAGATCCGTACCCACTATCCCAAGCGGCTGGACGACGAGATCGCCATTATGGAGGCTGAGCTCACCCGGTTCCCCTCCGACAGCTTCCAGACCATCACCTCCAAGTACATGAAGGAGGTGGTGGCCGAGCTGACGCACCTGGCGCGCCGGGCCCCCGAGATCAGCCAGCGCTCCGGCGTCTCGGTGCGCGTCACCATCTGCAACTGGGAAAACCTGCTCTCCAACGCTCTCAAGCGTGCGATTCGGCTCGGTGAGCACGACGCCGCGCCCCGGGTGAGTGATCTCGGGGCCGTGGTCGCCTCCACCAGCGGAAAGATCGAGCTGGAGACAGTGGGCGAGGCCACCGAGGACAAACTGCTCGGGAAACTGGTCCAGCGGGCGGTGCTCAACGTCTTCAGCCGCTGCTTCAGCGCCGGGGAGCTGAATGAGGTGGTCGCCGCGTTCAAGGACGGGCTCGCCATCACCGTGTCGGACAGCATGCCGTCGAGCGAGTATGTCCGTCAGATCGCCGAGCTCCGCCCGCTCCAGACGGTGGTGAGGAAGCTCGGCGCCGCCGACCCGGCCAGCACGGCGGCCGCGGTGGAGTTTATCCTGGAAGGACTGCACCTGAGCCGCCGGCTCAACAAGGATGTCCAGGCCGGCCACTCCCGCTACCGGAGCGGACGTGACGAGGGTTGAACCATGCTGATCCGCTACTCGCGTTGGGACGGTAGCCAACGCTTCCCCGACCTGGACGCCGACGACCTGTTGGCGGCGATGTCCGATGACCTGATGTCTGACGGCGATCTGTGGCGGGCACTGCGGCGCCTGTTCCAACACGGCGTGCGGCACCCCGAGGGACTGCGCCAGCCCGGGCTTCAGGATCTGCTGCAGCGGCTCAGGCAGCGCCGCCAGCAAGAGCTTGACCGCTACGACCTCGGCTCGGCCCTGGAGGACATCAAAAAGAAGCTGGAGCAGGTCATCCAGACCGAGCGCGAGGGGATTCGCCGCGAGCTCGGAGATGGGCCCGCCGCCGCTCAAAAGCAGGAGACGCTCGATCAGCTCCCGCCCGACCCGGCCGGCCGAATCCGCGAGCTTCAGCGCTACGACTTCGTGGATCCTGAAGCGCGTCGCCTCTTCGAAGAGTTGCTCCGGTCCCTCAGCCAGCAGATGCTCAAGCCGTTCCTCCAGGGCATGCAGCAGGCGCTCCAGAACATGACGCCCCAGGCCCTCCAGCGGCTCCGCGAGATGCTCCAGGATTTGAACCGCATGCTTCGCCAGAAGGCGGAAGGGGGCGAGCCGAACTTCGAGGCTTTCAAGCAGAAGTGGGGCGCGCACTTCCCTGGCGTGGAGAGCCTGGACCAGCTCCTTGAGCGCCTGGCGCAGCAAATGGCCCAGATGCAGTCGCTCCTCGAGAGCATGTCCCCCGAGCAGCGCGGCCAGCTCGAGGAGATGATGCGGTCTCTGTTCCTCAAGGACGAGCGGCTCGAGGCTCTCCTGGCTCAGTTCGCGATGAACCTGGAGGAGCTGGGATTGCTTGAGGATCTGCGCCGCGGCTACGACTTCAGCGGTGACGACCAGCTCACGCTCGAGCAGGCGATGCGGCTGATGGAGGAGCTGCAGCAGCTGGACCAGCTCGAAGCCCAGCTCCGCGGCGCCCAGGGGCCCGATGACCTCCAGAAGATCGACCCGGCGGAGATCGAGCGGCTGCTCGGCCCTGAGGCGGCCCGCGAGCTCGAGCAGCTCCGTGAGCTGACAAAGAAGCTGGAGGAGGCAGGCTACCTCGAACGCCGCGGCAACCGGCTCGTGCTCACCGCGCGAGCCATCCGCAAGATCGCCGACAAGGCGCTCGGCGACATCTTCGCCCACCTCAAGCGCGATCGCTTCGGCCGCCACGCCGTGGAACATCGCGGCGCGGGCGGCGACAAGACCGACGAGACCAAGCGTTACGAGTTCGGCGATCCCTTCCTGCTGGACCTCAAAGAGACGCTCATGAACGCTGTCGAGCGGGGCGGGCCGGGCACCCCGGTGCGCCTCTCCCCCGACGACTTCCAGGTCTTCCGCACCGAGCTCTCGACGCAGGCGGCCACGGTGGTGATGCTAGACATGAGCCGCTCCATGCTCAACCACGGCCTCTTCGTGCCCGCCAAGAAGGTGGCGCTGGCGCTCTCAGCGCTGATCCGCGGCCAGTTCCCGCGCGACCATCTCCACATTGTCGGCTTCTCCCTCTACGCCCGCGAGTTCAGCGTCGAAGAGCTCCCCGGCCTCATGTGGAGCGACTGGAACGTCGGGACCAACATGCACGCGGGCTTCCTGCTCTCTCGGCAGCTCCTGGCGCGCCAGCGGGGCGGGAACAAGCAGATCATTATGATCACCGACGGCGAGCCCACGGCGCATCTGGAGGGTGGCGAGGCGGAGTTTGCCTATCCGCCTACTCGCCGCACGCTCGTGGAAACCCTCAAGGAAGTGCGGCGCTGCACGCGCGAAGGGATCACCATCAACACCTTCATGCTGGACCGAAGCCCCGCCCTGATGGCGTTCGTCGAGGAGATGGCTCGGATCAACCGCGGCCGCGCCTTCTTCGCTACCCCGGAGCGCCTCGGCGAGTACATCCTGGTGGACTACGTCCGCGCCAAGCGCAAGTCAGTCTCCTCGCGCGGGTGAGAGGATCAGCGGATGAGCGAGCCGTCCAAGGCCCCGAACTTCATCCGCCAGATAGTCGCGGAGGATGTGAAAAACGGCCGGTTCGGCGGCCGGGTCGTCACGCGCTTCCCCCCGGAGCCGAACGGTTACCTCCATATCGGCCACGCCAAGGCCATCTGCGTGGACTTCGGCATCGCCCAGGAGTTCGACGGCCGCTGCCACCTCCGGTTCGACGATACCAACCCCACCAAGGAGAGTCAGGAGTATGTTGACTCGATCATGGAGGACGTGCGCTGGCTCCGCTTCGACTGGGGCCCACACCTCTACTACGCCTCCGACTACTTCGAGCAGCTCTACGAGTGGGCCGTCCAGCTCATCAAGGCCGGCAAGGCCTACGTGGATGACCTCTCGCAAGAGGAAATGCGCGCGGCCCGCGGTACGCTCACGGAGTCCGGCAGCGAGAGCCCCTGGCGGAACCGCTCGGTCGAGGAGAACCTCGACTTCTTCCGGCGCATGCGCGCCGGGGAGTTCGAGGACGGCACGAAGACCCTGCGCGCCAAGATCGACATGGCTTCGGGCAACCTGAACCTGCGCGATCCCGTCATGTACCGGATCCGCAAGACCTCCCACCACCGGACGGGCGACGCGTGGTGCCTCTACCCGATGTACGACTGGGCCCACGGCCAGTCGGACTCGATCGAGGGGATCACGCATTCCATCTGCACGCTGGAGTACGAGGACCATCGTCCGCTCTACGACTGGTTCCTCGACCAGCTCGGCATCCATCACCCGCAGCAGATCGAGTTCGCCCGGCTCAACCTCTCCCACACGGTGATGAGCAAGCGGAGGCTCCTCGAGCTGGTCGAGGCGAGCCAGGTGAGCGGCTGGGACGACCCGCGGATGCCCACCCTCGCCGGCCTGCGGCGGCGCGGTTACACGCCCGAGGCGATTCGCGACTTCTGCGAGCGCATCGGGGTCGCCAAGGCTGACAACCTGGTAGACATCGCTTTATTGGAGCATTGTCTCCGCGAGGACCTCAACAAGCGCGCGCCGCGTCGGATGGCGGTGCTGCGTCCGCTCCGCCTCGTCATCGAGAACTACCCGGAGGGCCGGGTCGAGGAGATGGAGGCCGTAAACAACCCCGAGGACCCCAGCATGGGGACCCGGCGCGTGCCCTTCTCGCGCGTCCTCTATATTGAGCAGGACGACTTCCGCGAGAGCCCGCCCCCGAAATACTTCCGCCTCTCTCCCGGCGCCGAGGTGCGCCTCCGCTACGCCTACATCGTCAAGTGCGCGGGCCTCGTCAAGGACGAGCGCACCGGCGAGGTCGTCGAGGTGCGCTGCACCTACGACCCCGAGAGCCGCGGCGGCGACGCGCGCGGGCGCAAGGTCAAAGGGACCATCCACTGGGTGTCGGCCGCCCACGCCATCGAGGCCGAGGTGCGCCTCTACGAGAATCTGTTTTTGAAACCCAAGCCTGACGAGGAGGACGACTGGAAGACAGTCCTGAACCCAAACTCGCTCACGGCTCTGGCCGGCTGCCGGTTGGAGCCTTCGCTGCGCGATGCCGCTCCCGGCAGCCGCTACCAGTTCGAGCGCCAGGGGTACTTCTGCGTGGACACCAAGGACTCCACGTCAGGCCCCTTCGTCTTCAACCGCACCGTCGGCCTCCGCGACACCTGGGCCAAGATCGAGAAGGCCGAAACAGGCTAGGCACCCAGAGCTAGCCTTTCGGGAGTAGGGGATGGTTCCGGAAACGAAGTACGCCAGGAGTGGGAACCTCCACATCGCCTACCAGATTGCCGGTGAGGGGCCTCCGGATCTTGTGTTTGTGCACGGCTGGATCTCCCACATCGAGCACCTGTGGGAGGAACCTAGCGTGGCCCGTTTTTTACAACGCCTGGCCTCCTTCAGCCGTCTGATCCTGCTGGACAAGCGGGGCACCGGCTTGTCCGATCCTGTTCCGTTAGACAAGCTGCCGACGCTGGAAGAACGGATGGATGACGTCCGAGCGGTGATGGACGCCGCACACTCGGAACGGGCAGCATTGCTCGGCACGTCGGAAGCTGGTGCCCTGAACCTGTTGTTCGCTGCCACCCATCCCGAGCGAACGGCTGCCCTCATTCTTCTCAACTCGTATGCGCGGCTGGCGTGGGGCGAGGATTATCCGTGGGGTATCCGGACGAACGACGCTCAGGGCCTCCTGCAGGGCATCGAGGAGGGGTGGGGCAAGGGGGTCGCGTTCGAGGCCCTCGTTGCGAGCCAATCGGACAACACGCCCATGCGAAACTGGTGGGCCCGATACCAGCGGCGCGCGGCGAGCCCTGGAGCGGCCGTAGAGCTGTTGCGCAGGGCGTATGACACCGACACGCGCTCGGTGCTGTCCAGCATCAGCGTGCCGACGTTGATCCTCCACCGCGCTGGTGATCCGTTCACGGGCCCTGAGCACAGCCGCTATCTCGCCGCGCACATACGGGGGGCAAAATACGTGGAGCTGTCGGGCGTCGATCATCTCTTTTTCGCCGAGGACGCGGACCGGCTGCTGGCCGAGATCCAGGAGTTCCTGACAGGCGTTCGAGAAGGCGCCGGGTCCGAGCGGGTGCTTGCGACCGTCTTGTTCTCAGACATCGTGGGATCGACCGAGCACGCGGCGAGAGTGGGCGACGGCCGGTGGCGCGATCTTCTGGACGCCTATTACGGTCTCGTACGGCGGGAGCTCGCGCGGTTTCGCGGTCGTGAGATCGACACGGCGGGGGATGGGCTGTTCGCGACGTTCGACGGCCCGGCGCGGGCGATTCGCTGCGGCTGCGCGATCCGGGAGGCGGTCCGGGAGCTCGGCATCACCGTGCGCATCGGACTGCACACGGGCGAATGCGAGGTCATGGGCCCGAAGGTCGGAGGCATTGCAGTTCACATCGGGGCCCGAGTCGCCGCGGCGGCGGAACCAAATGAGGTCCTCGTCTCGAGCACGGTGAGAGATCTGGTTGCTGGATCAGGCCTTCGCTTTGAAGAGCGAGGTGTTCACGTCCTGAAAGGCGTTCCGGGCGAATGGCGTCTATTCGCGGTGGCTTTTGGCGAGTAGGCGTGAGCGCGGCGATCTATCCCGCTCAGGCTGGTCTTGATAGATACAGACAAGATTGCTATAATGTCTGTATCGTACAGCTTGGAGGTCTTTCCATGAAGGCGACGGTCAGAAAGAAAACCTATAACCTGAACGGCGAGATGATTGAAAAGGTGCGCCGGCTGTTCAACGCGAAGACGGATACAGAGGCAATTCAACAGGCGTTACGCAAAGCCGTCGAGGATCGTGAGGTCGAGGAGTCCCTGGACAAGCTGCTCAAAGGAGGTCGCTTCCGGACGGTTTACCGTTGAAGTACCTCTTGGATACGAACGTCTACCTTGGCGCTGTTCGATCTGAGGAAAAACGAGCCAAGTTCCGCAGGACATTCTATCCCCTCTTACCAGCCACCTACCTCTCCGCGATTGTCGCGTATGAGCTTGCCGTAAATGCTTATGACCGTCGGACTCGAACACTCCTGCTCGAGTTCATCCGCCCAATGCAACGGACCGGACGCGTTGTCACGCCCGCCTTCGATGACTGGATCATGGCATCCGAGGTGGTCACAGCTATCGGGGAGAAAGAAAAGAGTTGGCGGTCCAAGTTGCCCGCGCTCCTCAATGACATTCTCATCGCTCTATCCGCTCGACGAATCGGCGCCATCCTGCTGACCTATAACAGGGACGACTTTCGGCTCATTCGCCACTACGCGGACTTTTCATTGCGCGTCCTCGAGGGATAGTGAAACTGACGGCGCCGACCTCGATCCCGATGTGCTTTATTCGAAGATTTCAGGCAAGCCGATTTAGGTTTAACAACCAATAGGGTAGTCGTACTGTAAGTTCCACGGCTCCTTCACCGTGCTGAGCAAAACCGAGCCGACCCGCCTGGTCTGCGACCGCAGCGTCGTCCCCAGCGACGCCACGCCTAGATCGCGAAGGCATAGCTTGGCTAGGAAGAACACCGCTTTGAGTTGAAGTGAGGAGCATCGAACAGTAGCGATGGACCTGAACAGAATTGGTGAGTTGCTCCGCTATCCGCTGGTAGGCGGTGTCGGCATACTTGGGGCGTTCTTCATCAACCCGAAGGTCACCGTATGGGGCCCTCTTAGCGATCTGAAGGACAGCGCTGGACTACTTCACGCGTCAGTCCTCTTCGCAATTGCGCTTGGCTCGGTAGTTTGGCCTACGTAGCGCATCGGGCGGCTGTGTACCCATTAATTCACCGGTGCGTCCTTATCGGTTTATGTCTATTTTGCATCTATCCTTTGGAGTGGAGGCTACTCATCCCGTGGATTCCGGCTTCACTTGAACTCCATTTAACAAGGCGTGGTTGGCAAGAACGAGAAACGCCGCAAAGCTCCTTCGGACCACGCCTCATTGAGTGGGGTGCCCAGCTTCATTTCTTGTTGAGCTCTGCGCTGCTTCTCGCCGTCTTACTTGTTCTCGTTCCTCCCGATCCGCAGCGTCTCGTCCAAAGGTTCTACGTCGCACTTGGTGCGGTCATCCTATTTCTGTGTGGTCTGATCGGCGACGTGAGATTGACATTGACGGAGCAATTTCTGGTAAGTGGGCCCTACCAGGCGGCTGTCGTTCAGCCGGGGCGATGGATATTATGGCTCCTTTCTCTCCTTACTGTTATAGCAGCAGCCTTGGGTCTTTTTTGGATCGGTCGCGTCTTGCTGGCAGGCCGCTAGAAGCCTCTCAGCCACAACCCGAAGAGGCAGATCGGGTTGAGCCGCTAGTGGTAGGTAGGGTCTTCGCTGAGCGTGAGGTGGTACTCCTCGAAGTTGGCCCGCCCGAAGCCTGGAGCGAGTCTTCGCCCAGCGGACCCTCCCGCTCGACAGTCGGCTGGACCAGGCCCCAGCCGGGGGCCTCAGAAACAGGTGTGCGGCGACCTCGCGCTTAAAGAGGCCACGCGGCGAGTCCGTGCGGGGGCGCGTCAGCCGCAGCTGCGCAGCTCGGCGAGTTCTGGATCGACGATCACATGCGCAACATTCCCGACCACTGGCACGCGCGCGCGGCCCCGGGAGGGGTTCTTCGGGCGACGGCGCTGGGACTGAGCGCGGTGGTCGCCCCTACAAGTACACCGCCTTCATCTGGGGCTCGGGGTAGCGCAAGCCAGCGGCGGCGCCAGGGGGCACGGCGTCCGCGATGCGCTTGACGTCACCGGGATCGAGCCGGACGTCGAGCGCGCCGAGGTTCTCCTCGAACCGTTCCTTCCGCTTGGTGCCAGGGATCGGGATGATATCCGGGCCCTGCGCCAGGAGCCACGCCAGCACGAGCTGCGCTGGCGTGCAACCTTTCTCCTTCGCGATCTGCTCGATGCGGTGCACCAGCTCCAGGTTGTGGGAGAAGTTCTTGTCCTGGAAGCGCGGGTGCTCGCGGCGCCGATCGCCTTCTGGGAGGTCGCTCGGGCTCTGGATCCGTCCGGTCAGGAAGCCACGCCCCAGCGGCGAGTATGCTACAAAGGAGATGCCGAGCTCGCGACAGGCGGGGAGCGTCTCCTCCGCCTGGGTGCGATAGAGGAGTGAGTACTCGGTCTGAACCGCGCTGATCGGGTGGACGGCGTGAGCGCGACGGATGGTCGCTGGCGCGGCCTCA
>CAYFIG010000018.1:0-4367 GCA_964342905.1 uncultured bacterium | reverse complement strand
CGGTGCTGGAAGTAGAGGTCGATCACATCCACGCCGAGCCGCTTGAGGCTGGCGTCGCAGGCCTGGAGAACGTACTCGGGCCTGCCGTTGACCAGGTTCCCGCCGCCGCTTGGGTTCTTCACCTGACCGAACTTGGTGATGAGCACCACCTTGTCCCGCCGGCCCTTGATCGCCCGGCCCAGCAATTCCTCGTTGTGGCCCCAGCCGTACATGTCAGACGAGTCAAGGAAGTTGATGCCGCGACCGATCGCGTGCTGGGTGACGGCGATGGACTCCGCGTCGTCACCCTTCCCGTATACGCCAGACATCGACATGCAGCCGAGTCCGAGGCTCGAGACGGTGAGCGTGCTGTGCGCCAGGGTGCGATGTTGCATGGGTCCCCCTTTCAGGAATCTTTGGACAATTCTATCCTTGTTTTAGATCAATGGCCAGGGGTAGCGGTGGCCGCCGGTATCCACCGGGAAGCGACCCTCGTCGGTGATGGCCTGGGCCCGAGCGAGCAGCGCATCCTGCTCGGCGAGATCGAGCAAGGCGGCGAGGGGTTCGGGGAGACCCCCGGTGAGGAGGCGCCTCACGTCGGTGAGCATGGGTTCGGGGATTGGCTCGCCGCCGAACTCCCAGATCACGGTGCGGAGCTTAGGCTCCGCGTGGAAGGTCAGGGCGTTGTCGATGGCGTAGATGACGCCGTCGGGGTCGAGCAGGCAGTGGCCGCTCTTGCGGTCGGCGTTGTTGGCGACGAGGTCGAACAGGCAGATCTGCTTGAGCCGCTTGTGGTGCGTGGCGTCTTCCTTGAGCGTGAAGTAGTGCTGCTCGAAGTCGGCGGGCACGAAGCGCTGGAGCGAGCCTTCGCCCAACGGACCCTCGCGCTCGACCGTGGGCGGTACCAGGCCCCAACCGAGGGCCTCCGAGAGGAGGTAGGCCGCCACCTCGCGCTTGAAGAGGCCCGGGGGGAAGTCCCAGAGCGGCCGCTCGCCGCGCGCGGGCTTGTACACCGCCAGCGCGGTCGCGCTGTCGAGTGTCACTTCGACGAGGAAGATCGCGTTGCTGCTCCGCGAGATCCGCCCCTTGACGGTGATCGCGCCCCGAGCGAGGAGGTCGAGGTCACCGCGCGGCTTGGCCATTGCTCCGCGGGCAGACGTGGCCGCCGGGGTCCTTCGGACTGCCGCACATTGGACAGATCGGGCGTCCGGCCTTCATAAGATCCCGCGCGCGCTCCACGAACACCGCCGCCTGCGCGCGAGTGATCCTGAAGCGAGCGGTGGCGGGCTCGTCGGCGCTTTCCTCCTCCAGCAGCTCTTTCGCCGCGACCACGATGCGGTCGTCGGCCTGGTCGTAGCCCACGCCGAGGGCGGCAACGACCCACGCGGCCTCGATCGGCTCGAGGAGCGCGGCCTCGCGCGGAGGCTCTTTGCCGGCGGCTGGCAGCCGGGTGAAGAGATCGGCCAGATACTCGGCGAGGCCGCGCACCTGCTCCTTCTCGCATTTGAGCGTGACGAGGGTGCGGGACTGCCGGGCCTGCAGGTAGAAGATGCGCTGGCCCGACGCTCCCACGGTGCCAGCGGTGAAGTAGTCGGGTGCCTCCAGGTCGAATGAGAGGCTCATCGTATCTGAAGCCAGGTGAGGTCGCCGTCCATCGAGTTCACGGTGAGCACAAGGGGCGCGTCAGGCCGGTAGACGATCGCCGTGATGGAGGCCGGAGCCACGGCGATGCGCTGGAAGAGGTCCAGATGGAGGCCGAGCGCATGCGCGATGACCGTCTTGATCGGATCGGCGTGGGAGACCGCGACGATCGTCTTGCCGGAATGCTGCTCGACCAGCCGGGCGATTGCCGTGGTGATCCGCGCCTGCACCTCGGTGCATGACTCGCCTCCGGGGAAGCGAAAGCCGCTCGGATGGCGTTGCACCAGTTGCCACTCGGGCTTCCGTCGTGCCCGCTTGATCGGCAGCCCCGTCCATTCACCGATGTCGCACTCGTTCAGGCCGTGGTCCACCCGGAGCGTGAGGCGGCAGGCGCGCGCGATCACCGCCGCGGTCTCCCGGGCGCGCTCGAGCGGAGACGTGTACACGGCGGCCACGCTCGGGATCCTGGCAATGCGCTGGGCAACGGCATCGGCCTGCCGCCGTCCCGCGTCCCCGAGGTGCAAGCCCGAAGCGCGCCCGGGCAAGATCGCGCCCGTCGTCGGCGTCTGTCCGTGGCGGACCAAGAGCACGAGCGTTGGCTTGCGTCGCAGTGGGGTGTTCAGGCGCGCCTTGGTCATGATGGGTCCGTTGACCAGCATGCCGTTTGACCGAACCGGTGTCAATCTCCCGCGCACGGCTCCGGCGCGCTGGCCACCGACCCCACGGATGCACGTCCACGTGCTCCATGCTAAAATGCGCGCGTTGGCATTCGAACAGCCTTCCTCCATAGATGGTAGGGGTCATGGCTGAGGAACAAGCGATCCACGCCGAGGGGCAGCGGCGGTACGTGGAGAGCCTCTCGGCCTACCTGCAGCAGAGAAAATTAGGAGGGTTTTGAAGAAGGTCTATAATGTAACGACCGGCCGAGACTCCCTGGAGGAAGCGCCATGAAAATTATTAGCGCAAAGGTATTGGATGCAACGCATCTTGAATTGAGCCAACCGATCCCCGCGAAGGCGGGTGACATGATTGAGATCTCCATCCCTGGGGATGACGAGGACGACCGGCTGTGGAAGGTAACCGCGACACAGAAGTTCTTGTCAGCATACGACCCAGCTGACTCGATCTATGACAACCTATGACGTTGGCGATGTTGTTCTCGTGGACTTTCCGCAATCGGGTTCAGAGCCACGAAAGAGACGCCCGGCGCTGGTTGTCCTCGATATCGGAGATGCGGACGTGGTGCTTGCCCCGATTACCACGCGAGCGCGGGCGGGGCCCGGAGACGTAAAGCTTGAAGGGTGGCAAGAAAGCGGTCTTCTTCGAGAATCCTGGGCGCGGCTGGCCAAGGTCGCCTGCCTGGAAAAGCGCGATGTGACTCGTAGGCTTGGCGGCCTCTCGAAAGTGGACAAAACGTGAGTCATCCAGGCATGGCGTTCGCTCTTCAAGCGCTTATCCTCATGACAGATCTGTGGTGGTCATAGATGGCCAGCGATCGGATCATTATCCGGGGCGCGCGCGAGCATAATCTTAAAAACATCGACCTCGAGCTCCCCCGCGACCAGCTCGTGGTGATCACGGGGCTCTCGGGGTCGGGGAAGTCGAGCCTCGCCTTCGACACGATCTACGCCGAGGGGCAGCGGCGGTACGTGGAGAGCCTCTCGGCCTACGCCCGGCAGTTCCTGGAGCAGATGGAGAAGCCGGACGTGGACTCGATCGAGGGGCTCTCCCCGGCCATCTCGATCGAGCAGAAGTCTGTCTCCCACAACCCCCGCTCCACGGTGGGGACGGTCACCGAGATCTACGACTACCTCCGGGTCCTCTTCGCCCGGATCGGAGTCCCGCACTGCCCTTCCTGCGGCCAGATGATTTCAGCCCAGACCGTCCAGCAGATGGTGGACCGGGTCCTCGCGCTTCCCACGGGCACGCGGCTCCTGATCCTCGCGCCGGTGGTGCGCGGGAGGAAAGGGGAGTACAAGAAGCTCTTCTTCGACCTCCAGCGCCAGGGATACGCGCGGGTGCGGCTCAACGGTCAGCTGCGCGAGCTGACCGAAGAGATCGATCTCGACAAGAACAAGAAGCACACGATCGAGGTGGTCGTGGATCGGCTGGTCGTCAAGGACACGATTGGGGGGCGCCTCGCCGATTCCCTGGAGACCTCGCTCAAGCTGGCCGACGGCGTGGCTCAAGTTGAGGTGGTGGACGGGCCGGCCTTCATCTTCTCCGAGCGGCTCGCCTGCGCCAAGTGCGGGATCTCGTTTCCTGAAGTTTCTCCGCGAATGTTCTCGTTCAACAGCCCCTACGGGGCCTGCCCCGAGTGCGGCGGGATTGGGAGTCGCTACGAGCTGGATCCAGAGCTGATCGTCCCGGATCCCCGGAAGTCGCTCAAGCAGGGGGCCCTGGCGCCCTGGGCGGGGCGCGAGTCAGTGTACTTCAAGCAGACGCTTCAGGTGCTGGCCAAGCGCCATCGCTTCAGCCTGGACACGCCCTGGAAGGAGCTCAGGAAAACTACGCGGGAGGTGATCATTCACGGCGAGCCGGATGGTGGCTTCGAAGGAGTGCTCAAAGTCCTTCAACGGCGCTATAAGGAAACTCTCTCCGAGGAGACGCGCCAGGAGATCGAGCGCTTCATGTCGCTCCGGGACTGCCCGGCCTGCAAGGGCTCGCGCCTTCGCCCAGAGACCCTGGGCGTGAAGATCGCCGGCCGCTCCATCGCCGACGTCGTCAGGCTCACGATCAAGGGCGCG
>CAYFIG010000017.1:15298-15708 GCA_964342905.1 uncultured bacterium | reverse complement strand
TCCCTTCCACCCCACAGTTCCAGCTCTGGTTGTGGTCACTCCCGTCCCGGTTTTCCTCCGCGTTGGCCTCGTTGTGCTTCGCGTTGTAGCTCACGAGATCGTGCAGGGTGAACCCGTCGTGGGCCGTCACGAAGTTGATGCTGGCGAAGGGGCGGCGTCCGCCTCGGCCATAGAGGTCACTCGAACCCGTGAGGCGGTAGCCCAGGGTCGCAGCCTGCCCCTCGTCACCCCGCCAGAAGCGGCGGACCGTGTCCCGGTACTGGTCGTTCCACTCCGCCCAGAGCACGGGAAAGTTCCCCACCTGGTAGCCCCCCTCGCCCAAATCCCAGGGCTCGGCGATCAGCTTCACCTGGGAGATGATGGGATCCTGATGGATAATATCGAAGAACGCCCCCAGCCGATTCACGTCG
>CAYFIG010000017.1:0-15288 GCA_964342905.1 uncultured bacterium | reverse complement strand
TCGACGTGCATCTCGGTGACCCAGTAGCGCAGGCTGTCCATGATGAGCTGGAGCGTCCGCGGATGCGTCATGTTCAGGGTGTTGCCGCAGCCGGTGTAGTCGATGTAGTGCCGGCGGTCATGAGGGATCAGGCGATAGTAGCTGGCGTTGTCGATGCCCCGGAAGCAGAGGGTCGGCCCCAGGTGATCTCGCTCTCCGGTGTGGTTGTAGACGACGTCCAGGATCACCTCGATCCCGGCCTCGTGCAGGGTCTTCACCATGGCCTTGAACTCGTTGACCTGGTGACCGAGCCCGCCGCTTGAGCAGTACCTCACGTCCGGCGCGAAGAAGCCGATGGAGTTGTACCCCCAGTAGTTGGTCAGGCCTCGGTCCACCAGGGGCTGTTCGGTCACGGACTGGTGGATCGGGAGCAGCTCCACTGCGGTGATCCCGAGCGAGCGGAGGTAGTCGATCGCCGCTGGGCTGGCGAGCCCAGCGTACGTCCCCCTGAGCGGCTTCGGGATATCCGGGTGACGGGCGGTAAACCCTTTTACGTGGAGCTCGTAGATGACGGTTTCGTTCCAGGGAATCCGGGGTGGCCGGTCCTCTCCCCAGGTGAATGCCGGATCGATCACCACGCACTTGGGGATGCCGGAGGCGCTGTCCCGCTCGTCTCGGCTGAGGTCGGCATCGGGATGGCCCACCTGATAGCCGAACAGGGCGTCGCTCCACCGGAGGGCTCCGTCAATCGCCCTGGCATACGGGTCGAGCAGGAGCTTCCCCGGGTTGAAGCGGTGGCCATTGGCAGGATTATAGGGCCCATGGACCCGGTACCCGTACCGTTGCCCAGGCCGGACCTCGGGGAGGTAGATGTGCCAGACCTGGTCGGTCGCTTCGGTCATTGAGATCCGGGTGCCCTCCTCATTTCCGTCCGGTCCGTCGGAGAGGCACAGCTCCACCTCGGTGGCGTTCTCCGAGAAGAGGGCAAAGTTTATCCCGGAGCCGTCCCACGCGGCGCCCAACGGGTAAGGGTTGCCCGGCCGTGTCCTCATCTTCGGCCCTCCGCTCCCGCGTGATCGTAACACAGGACCACGATCTGGTGACCAACCCGTGGTCGAGGCGCCGCGCTCACCGCGGCTCGCCGGTCAAGGCTCGATCGTGTAGGATCAAGTCCGAAAGGAGGGACCTATGACACGGATCTCGATGGAAAGTCTCGCATCGCTTCTGCTCTCGCTTGGCGCGTCTTTTGTACAGTCCGGCCTGCGCATCGCGCTCATCGTCGTCGCCGGTTATACCGGTGTGCGCGTCCTCCGGGCTGCGTTGCAGCGCCTGGAGTCCCTGCTGATCAGGGCGGGCGAGGCCACGGAGACCGTCCCCGGTGCAGCGCGCAAGCGGGTAACGACCCTGACGGGTCTCATCCGGACGCTTGCCGTAGTGGCGATCTGGGCAGTGGTGGGTACCATTGCCCTGGCTCAGTTCGGACTCGACATCACCCCCATTCTCGCCGGTGCCGGTATTGCCGGTCTGGCCGTCGGATTTGGCGCTCAGAATCTCGTCCGCGACCTCATCAGCGGATTCTTCTTGGTGCTGGAGAACCAGGTGCGCGTCGGCGACGTCGCCATCGTCAATGGCACGAGCGGCCTGGTGGAGACCATCACGTTTCGAACCATCGTTCTGCGGGACTTAGCTGGCGCCGTCCACGTGTTTCCCCACGGCACCGTCAACACCCTCGCCAACATGACGAAGGGGTGGTCGGCCTACGTGATCGATGTAGGAGTCGCGTACAAAGAGGACACCGACCGCGTCGTCGAGGTCATGCAGCGAGTAGCTGACGAACTGAGAGCGGATCCATCCTATGCCTCCATGATCCTGGAACCAATGGAAATTTTTGGCGTCGACAACTTCGGGGCATCCGAGGTCACTATCAAGGCGCGGTTCAAAACGCTCCCGCTCCAGCAGTGGAGCGTTGGGCGCGAGTACCGGCGGCGATTGAAGAAGGCCTTCGATGCCGAGGGCATCGAGATCCCCTTCCCGCACCGGTCGATCTACATGGGAGCGGCGAGCAAACCCTTCCACATCCTCTTGAAGGAGGCGGCCAGCTCGACCGCGAAGGGATAGACGGACGGCCGGGCGCAATCTTTGTTGCGGAAACGTTGAGGTGTAGACTCGGTAGTATGATTCTCCCGCCCTCCGACATCAAAGCGATCGTGAGCGGGGATCACGGCAACCCCTTCCGTGTGCTAGGGCCGCATCGCGTCGCCAGGGGTAAGCGGCCTGCCATCGCGGTTCGCGCGTTTCTCCCCATGGCGGACACGGTCCGGGTCATCCCGCTCGACTCGCCTGCGGCGCTGGCACCCGCCCGCCCACAGCCGATGGACCGGCTTCACCCTGACGGTCTCTTCGAGGCGCTCTTCCCGAACCGTCACGAGGCGTTTCCGTACCGGTTGGAGATCGTCGATGGCCAGGGGCAACTGTCGGAGATCGAGGATCCCTATCGCTTCCCCTCTACCCTGAGCGACTACGACCTGCACCTTCTCGGGGAAGGGACGCACTACTCGGCGTATGAGAAGCTGGGCGCCCATCTTCGAGTGGTGGACGGCGTTCCGGGCGTGGTCTTCGCGGTGTGGGCCCCCAACGCGCGACGGGTCAGCGTCGTTGGCGACTTCAACCAGTGGGACGGGCGACGGCATCCCATGCGGCTTCATCCCGGAAACGGCATCTGGGAGATCTTCATCCCCGGCCTCACCGAAGGAGCACGCTACAAGTTCGAGATCGTCTCCTCCTCCGGCGAGCTGCTCGCGCTCAAGGCCGACCCCTACGCCTTCGCCTTTGAGATGGAGACTCCCCGCACGGCCTCGGTGGTGAGCG
The DNA here is from genome assembly GCA_964342905.1 of uncultured bacterium. GTDB lineage: Bacteria > Methylomirabilota > Methylomirabilia > Rokubacteriales > CSP1-6 > CAYFIG01. The sequence goes on along the minus strand of CAYFIG010000017.1, from coordinate 12,441 downwards.
ACCTGGATCGCTACGCCTGGGGGGACACCACCTGGATGGCCGAGCGAGAGCACCGGAACGCCCTCGACAGTCCCATCGCGATCTACGAGGTGCATCTCGGATCATGGATGCGCGTGCCTGAGGAGGGGAACCGGCTCCTCACCTACCGCGAGCTGGCTCCAAAGCTGGCGGCGTATGTCCGGGAGATGGGCTATACCCACGTGGAGCTGCTTCCCGTGGCGGAGCATCCGTTCTACGGCTCCTGGGGGTACCAGAGCATGGGCTACTTCGCCCCCACTCGCCTGTACGGCGGTCCCAGGGACCTCATGTGCCTCGTGGACACGCTCCACGCGCACGGGATCGGGGTCATCCTGGACTGGGTCCCGGCGCACTTCCCTCGCGACCCGCACGGCCTGGTCTACTTTGACGGCACCCACCTCTACGAGCATGCAGACCCCCGCCTGGGAGAGCACCCGGAGTGGGGGACCCTCGTCTTCAACTACGGCCGGAACGAGGTTGCCAACTTCCTCATCGCGAGCGGCCTCCACTGGCTGGATCGCTTCCACATCGACGGGCTGCGTGTGGACGCGGTGGCCTCCATGCTCTATCTCGACTACGCGCGCAAGCCCGGAGAGTGGATCCCCAACCCGTTCGGCGGGAACGAAAACCTCGGGGCGATCGCCCTCCTCCGGCGCTTCAACGAGGTGGCCTATGAGTCTTACCCCGGCATCATGACCATCGCCGAAGAGTCCACCGCCTGGCCGCAAGTCTCGCGCCCGACCTATCTGGGCGGTCTCGGGTTCGGCTTCAAATGGAACATGGGGTGGATGCATGATCTCCTGGACTATATGAGCCGGGATCCGGTCCACCGGAAGTACCACCACAATGAGCTCACCTTCGGCCTCCTCTACGCCTGGCACGAGAACTTCATCCTGCCGCTCTCCCACGATGAAGTGGTGTACGGCAAGGGGGCGCTGCACCAGAAGATGCCGGGGGATGACTGGCAGAAGTTCGCCAACCTGCGTTGCTTCTACGCCTTCATGTATGGCCACCCGGGCAAGAAGCTCCTGTTCATGGGCGGGGAGTTCGGGCAGACGCGGGAATGGAATCACGAAGCGAGCCTGGACTGGCACCTCTCGGGGATGGGACCATACCACCGTGGCCTCCAGCAGCTCGTGAAGGATCTGAATCGGCTCTACCGGAGCGAGCCGGCCTTGCATCAGGTAGACTTCGACCCTGCCGGCTTCCAGTGGATGGATTGTAGCGACTGGGAGCAGAGCGTGGTCGCCTTCGTGCGCCGCGCGAAAGACCCGGAAGATTTCGTGCTGGTGGTCTCTAACTTCACGCCAGTCCCGCGGCACGGCTATCGCGTCGGCGTCCCGACGCCGGGCCTCCACCGAGAGCTGTTGAACACAGACGCTCAGGTGTACGGCGGGAGCAACGTGGGGAACTGGGGAGGACTCAGGGCGGAACCGGTGGCCTGGCACGGGCAGCCGCACTCGCTGGTGCTTACCTTGCCGCCGCTGGCCGTCCTCATCCTTAAGCCTTCCCGGGTCTGAGGCTCCGGCGTAATCTGAGTCCCGCTCGCCCTGTTCAGGAGAGAAATCCTGCGGTATTATGGTGTCATTCGCTGACGTTTCGAATCGCCTATCATGAAGCTCACGCTTCGCCTCGTTGGAGCGATCTGGATCTCGGCGCTGGTCGTCGTCGCCGGGTTTGCGTTCTTCCAGATCCAGGAGGAACGGCACCGGCTTCTCAACGATCTGGAGCGCCGAGCCGTGCTGTTGGGAGAGGGGCTGAGGGAGGCGGTTGAGCCCGCCATCGCCCGGGGCTCGACGGCGAGACTCGAGCGGCTCCTGAAAAAATTCGGCAGGCCCCAGCGGGGGATCGCGGTCTACGATAGGTTCGCGAGCCTGATCGCCGCGACTTCGGATCTCGCCCCCGTCCTGCCCCCCTCCCTGCCCGAGATCAGCGAGGCGATCACGGGGGGCAGTGTCCAGAAGGGCTTGAGGCGCATCAACGACAAAAAAACCTACGTGTACGCCACCCCGCTCGAGCGCGAGGATCAGCGGGTCGGAGCCCTTGCGATCCTTCTCGACGCCTCCCACCTCGACGCCGCGGAGTGGGGGCTCTGGCGCGCCCACGCGATCCGCTTCCTCGTGCTGGCCCTCGTCATCTCCCTCATCACCTTTTTCATCGTGAGGATCAGCATCACTCACCCGATGGCGAAGATGGCCGAGTGGACCAAAGCGCTCAGAACCGGGACTCCGATCCCGCCCCCTGATGTGCCCGACGCCAAGCTCTTTGGCACGCTGGCGCTGGAGGTCTCCGGCCTGGCCAGGAGCCTCTACAAGGCTCGAGCGGCGGCGGAGCAGGAGGCGGCGCTCCGGCTCAGCGGCGAAACGCTCTGGACCGCGGAGCGCCTCAAGCAGTTCATGAACCTCCGCCTCGGCGGCCGTCCTCTCTTTGTGGTCTCCAACCGCGAACCCGTGAGCCACGTGTGGAAAGGCGGACGGATCACGGCCCAGACGCCAGCGAGCGGTATGGTGACGGCCGTCGAGCCGGTGATGCGCGCGTGCGGAGGCGTCTGGGTCGCCCACGGGAGCGGCGATGCCGACGCGCAAATGGTGGACGCCCGGGGACGGGTTGGACTGCCTGCCGACGATCCCCGCTACACCTTGAGACGGGTCTGGCTCTCGAAGGAGGAGGAAGAAGGCTACTACTACGGATTCGCCAACGAGGGGCTCTGGCCGCTCTGCCACATCGTGCATACCCGGCCGCTCTTCAGACCCGAAGACTGGGCTCATTACCGGGAGGTGAACGAAAAGTTTGCGGCTGTCGTTCTTGAGGAGATGGAGGGGACGGAGGCCCCGATGGTGCTCATCCAGGATTACCACTTCGCGCTGCTCCCTGCCCTCATCAAAGAGGAGCGCCCTGACGCCCGGGTGGCGATCTTCTGGCACATCCCCTGGCCGAACTTTGAAGCGTTCAGCATCTGCCCCTGGCAGCAAGACATCCTCCTGGGGATGCTAGGAGCAGACCTCATCGGCTTTCACACCCAGTACCACTGCAACAACTTCCTCGATACGGTCGAGCGCGCCATCGAGGCTCGCATCGACTGGGAGCACTTCTCGGTGATCCGCGGGCAGCGAGAAACCTACGTCAAGCCGTTTCCGATCAGCGTGGCCCCGGAGTTCGTGGAGGATCCCCCGGCGACATCGCGGAAGGCGCTGCTGGACGAGCTGGGAATCTCCCCCGAATTCCTGGGGGTGGGGGTCGAGCGCGTGGATTACACCAAGGGGCTCCCTGAGCGGTTCCGGGCCCTCCGTCGGTTCTTCGAGCGCTACCCGGACTACCGGGAGCGGCTGGTCTTTGTCCAGCTGGCTGCGCCCAGCCGGAGCCGGATCAAGCGCTATCAGGAGCTCGGGGCCGAGGTGGACGAGACCGTCGAGGAGGTCAATCGTACCCTTCAGACCCGGAACTGGCAACCGATTCTCTACCTCAAGGGACACCACGAGCACCGCGAAATCTGGCCCTTCTACCGGTACGCCGATTTCTGCATGGTCACCTCCCTCCACGACGGGATGAACCTGGTCGCCAAGGAGTTCGTCTCCGCCCGCGACGACGAGGACGGGGTGCTCATCCTGAGCCGGTTCACCGGCGCCTCCCGGGAGCTGCGGGATACCCTCCTCGTGAACCCGTACGATCTGGATGAGATGGCCGAGGCGATCCGGACAGCGGTCGAGATGCCGCCCGACGAGCGGAGGGCTCGCATGGTGCGAATGCGCCAGGTGGTCCGGGAACAGAACATCTATCGGTGGGCGGGCCTGCTCATTAGCGAGCTCTCGCGGATCCCCGAGGAAGTGCTCGGGACCAAGGAATCCTGATCCTCCCGCGTCGTCTCTTGGAACGCCTCAGGCGGGAACTTTCCGCAGGGATGAGGTGTGTCCTGATCCTCGACTATGACGGCACCCTCACCCCCATCGTCCCACGCCCCCGGGCAGCTCGCCTCGCCCCCTCGCCTCGGAGGATTCTCAGGCAGCTCGCAGAGAACCCGCGGGGGAGGCTTGCGATCCTCTCGGGCCGCTCTCTCCCCGACATCAAGGCCCGGGTGGGCCTCAAGAATGTCGTCTACGGCGGCTGCCACGGACTAGAGATCGAAGGGGCAGGGTTTCGGTTCAGGCACCCCACAGCCGGTGCACGCGCCGTCCGAGTCAGGACGGCCGCCCGCGTCCTTACCCGCCAGCTCCACCGCTTTCCAGGCGCCTTCCTTGAGCGTAAAGGGATGACGGTGAGCCTACATTACCGCAAGGTGCCGCGGCGACGGCGAGGCGATCTCGTGAACTTGGCGACGCGAGTCCAGCGCCAGGTCCCCGGCCTCACGCTCCTGCCGGGAAAGGACGTCTTGGAGTTTCTCCCGAGGGTTGACTGGGGGAAGGGACAGGCGGCGCTCTGGATCGCTAGACGGCTGGCACGAACGCTTCGCCCTCACCGGGTTGTCATCCTGTACGCCGGGGATGACGCCACTGACGAGGCGGCCTTCGCCGCCCTCAAGGGGCGGGGGGTGACGGTCCGGGTGGGGGCGCGACGAGGCCGGGCGGAGTACGCGGTGAAAAACGTCAGCGCGATCCACGCGCTGCTCCGGCGGATCGCGCGGGCTATCGCGTGAGGTGGATCAGGAGGGAGAGGTAGTCCCGGAGGTGGCGGGTGATGAGGAAGTTCTGCCGGACGTGCTCGCGGGCGGCCTCCCCCATCTTCCGGAGGCGCTGGGGGTTGCTCAGGAGATACCGGATCCGGTAGGCTGCCCCCTCCACCGAATTCACGGTGTAACCCGTCACGCCGTAGACGACCTGCTCAGTGATCCCGCCCGTTGCGCCCCCGATGACCGGCTTCCCCTTCCACATGGCCTCCGCGACGGTGAGGCCAAACCCCTCGCGCGTCGATTTTTGGATCACGATGGTGGCGGCCCGCTGGAGGGCGTTGATCTGGAGATGGGCGTTGGAGGGAAGGTCGAGCACGATGATGTCCGGATCGCGGCCGGCGGCTTCCCGGACCTCCGCCAGCACCTGGACTCCTTCGGGGTCGTCGGTTGCCCCACCTCCGGCCAAGACCAGCCGGACGTCGTTGTAGCGCTTGACGATCCGGTAGGCGTTGATCACTCCGATGGGGTCCTTGAAACGGTCAAACCGGGAAACCTGTAAGAGAATCGGCTTGTCGTCGGGAACCTGCAGCGTGTCGAGCACCTTCTCGATCTCCTTCCGGCTCATCCGGCGATTCTTCTCCGCCAGCGGATCGATGGAGGGATAAACGAGGAACTGGGGGATGGGAAGCTGCTGGGCGAAGGCGGGGAGCGAGAAGATCGCCGCGTCATAGCGAACCACGAAGCGCCGGAGGAACGCCCACGCCCGCCGCTGAGGGTCCGAGAGGTCGATGTGGCACCGCCAGACCCACTTCCCTTCCGCCGGGCGAGTCTCGATCATCGCGGCCGGCTGGGGATCATGGATCAGGACCAGGTCCCCTCCGACTTTGAGACGCTCGGCGTTCTTCCGGTTGACCTCTAGGTAGTGCTCCAGCATCACCTCGCTGAAGACCTGCTCGGTTCCCTGAAGGGCGTTGTGAAACGCTTTGGTGGTGGCGAAGAAGTCCGGATCTCCCTCGATCACCTCCCAGCCAGCCTTGACCCCAAGCTCGTTCATGAGCGGGACGAGGCGACTCAGGATCTCGGCCACCCCCCCGCCGACCTGCGTGGAGTTCACGTGGACGAACCGCCGCCCGCGCACCTGCTCGGAGAGCCGGGCGAGGAAGTCCACGGCCCCCTTCGGAGCGACCTCCCGGTACGCCTCGATCGTGACCTCGCTCGCGCTCACTCGTCAGACCCCTCCCGTCCGAGCTCGGCATCCACCAGCCGGAGCGTTTCCGTACGGATCTGCCCCAGCCCGCCAAGGTAAGGGTTGATCCGGCCGATCTCCTCTGCGAGCGACGAACGCCCTAGCTCTTGCCCCACCCAGTGAGCGAAGTCTCCGCCCCGGAGTCCGCGCCGGACCCGCGCGTCCAGGGCATGATAGTAGACGGCGCTCGTGTCCACGTCGGCCAGGCGGCGTCGAAACTCCTCGAGCGTGCGCGCTTCCAGGCCGGTGGGCACCTCGATCACGTGCGATTGGACAAAGAAAAAAGGATCCCCGAAGACCACGCGGGGGACCGGGTGGAGGGCCGAAATGTGGTGCTCGATGATCGAGATCAGCTCTTCGCGAAACTCCTCCAGGCTCGGAAACTGGAAAGGGTCTACCACCGCAAGCCGCTCGGCCAGCACCTGGTCCCGGACCTGGGTCGCGACCCAGTTGGCGAAATCGTTGGGAAAGGCTTCGGTCATCTGGGGGTGACGGAGGAAGACGCTGTGGGTGTGGTAGTACACCGAGTCCAGGGGAACCTGCTCGAGCCCTTCCATCAACTCGCGTTCGTCGCGGGCCCGACGGCCCAGAATCTCCCTGAGCTCGATGCACCCGAAAAAGGCGAACGGCCGTACCCCAGCCATGGCAGCCAACGACAGACCCATTATGCTCCACCGGATTCTGAGTTCAAAACAAAATACCGACGAGGAGGTCCGGAGATTTTCCGGTTGCATCCCTCACCGGCCTCGGATATAAGATACGTAGTCGTATGAAGCCGCTCTTCGTCTTGTTTGTTTCTATTCACCTGCTCATCGACCTGGCGATGCCATCCTTGCCGGGAGCGTTCCGTTTCAATCCCGATGAGTCGGCGGTGGGGGTCCGCGTTCAGTCCGTCCAGGCACAAGACCTTAAGCCCGCCACACAGGTGGACCTCGTCCTGTGGCCCTTCGAATTGCCACGTCTCAAGGGGAAGACTCTTGTTGATCCCCCGAGGAGGACAAACGCTCCGGAGCTAATCGCGTTTCTTCCCCGCCGTGACCCCTCACCTGACCGATCTCTTCAGGGTTCCACCGAAGACCACTGACCTCCGCTCCGCAGTCCTGATCCGCCGTCTGTCGTGATTCTCTCCTGCACCTTGTTTTCCTGCCGGCGGACTGACGTATCAAAACAGCCTGGCCTCCCACCAGGGAGACCGGGGCGGAGGGTCCAGATGAAAATAAAGGAAGGGTACGAGGGTCTCGTTGTGGCCCTTGCTATGGCGGCCGTAGTCGCAGTGATCGCTGTGATCCTCAAGCTGCTTTTTTAATGCTCGGGCTATACTCGTGAGGTGGAACTTCGCGAGCTTCTGATCAGCCTCGCCCTCGTCTGGCTCGCGGCCAAGCTGGCCGGCGAGGGAATGGAACGCCTGGGACAGACCGCTGTCCTCGGCGAGCTGCTGGCCGGGGTCCTGATCGGGCCCGGTGTCTTGGGGCTCGTCCACGAATCGCTGATCCTCCACGCGCTGGCCGAGATCGGAGTGGTGATCCTTCTCTTCGAGATCGGCCTTGAGTCGGATCTACACGAGTTGCTCCGGGCAGGGCTCCAGTCCACCATCGTGGCGCTGGTGGGGATCGCCTGCCCGTTCCTCCTGGGATTTGCGCTCTCGGTCTGGTGGGGGAAGCCGGCGCTGGTCGCGGTCTTTGTCGGCGCCACGTTGACTGCCACGAGCGTGGGGATCACGGCTCGGGTTCTCGCCGACCTCGGCCGGCTTCAGGAGGCGGCTGCCCGGGTGGTCCTGGGCGCGGCCGTCCTGGACGACATCCTCGGCTTGGTGATCCTGGCGGTTGTCACCCGCCAGGTCCAGACCGGCGCATTCTCGCCAGCCGCTGCCGGTCTGATCCTGGTGAAGGCGCTTGCCTTCCTCCTCATCGCCATCGCGCTGGGGATCCGTTTCGCCCCTACGCTCCTGGCGTGGGTAGGACAGATGAGGGCACGGGGGAGCCTGATCGTTTATGCCGTCCTTTTCTGCGTCCTGCTCGCGGCGATCGCTGAGAGGATCGGCCTGGCAACCATCATCGGGGCCTTCGCAGCCGGGCTGATCCTGGCCAGAACCGAGCGGCGCGCCCACATCGAGGCGCAGATCAAGCCCGTCGCCGATCTGTTCGTCCCGATCTTCTTCGTCACGATCGGGATGAAGGTGCAACCCGCCGTGCTCAACCCCTTCGCGGCAGGCGGGACCCTGGCCCTGACCCTCTCCTTGACCGCCGTGGCCCTGGCAGGCAAGCTGGCCACAGGGCTCAGCGTCTACCAGCGCGGCGTTCAGCGGTGGCCGGTAGCGGTTGGGATGATCCCGCGAGGGGAGGTGGGGTTGATCTTCGCAGGGATCGGGCTGGCCAACGGGGTGATCGAGGCGAACCTCTACGCAGCCCTCGTCGCCATGGTGATGGTGACGACCTTTATGGTTCCGCCGTGGCTCAGGGCGCTCTATCGCCGGGCGTAGGCCGACAGGGCTGCCGTGGCGCAGCCGTTCTTCTCAAGAGGGTGAAGCAAGGTTGACGAAAGGAGCCAAACGCATGAGCCCTAGAATGGGAAAGACCCCACGCGGGAGTGGCGAGCAGGTGAGAGAAAAGATCGAGGCGCTTGAGAAGCGCCTGGCAGCCCTGGAGGCGCACCTTCAGCGTCTCAGGAGTCAGGCTCGCCAGTCCACCGGGAGCGCCAAGGAGCAGCTCACGCGCCTCGAGAAGCAGGCCGGGGCTCGAGTGGAGCAGGTTCGAGAAACCGTTCAGCGGTCTCTGGGGCGGATCAGCCAGGTACTCACCGCCAGCCGTCGGCGCGTGGAGCAAGACACGGAGCGTCTGAGCCGGGCGCTCCGGGCCGGGATGAAGGCCGGCACCGAGGCCTACCGGCGCTGCCGAAAGGGCTGAAGGCGCCCCGACGCTTTGCCCACGCTGACTCGCGGGGGTAGAATCGGATCAGACCACGGACATGGGGTGACCTGATGCCACTGGCGTATCTCTTCAGCATCGCGGCGCTGGCCAGCGCCGTTGCAGTCTTCGCGCTTCAGAACGCCGACCGGGTCACCATCAGCTTTCTGGCCTGGAAGATCGAGGGCGCGCCCCTGGCTGGCGTCATTCTTGTTTCCGGCGCTGTCGGGGCGCTGCTGGTCAGCCTCGTGGGGTCTCTCCAGCGCTGGAAGCTCCGCTCCCAGATCCGCCAGCTCGAGTCCCGCCTCAAGGCTTCTGAACCTCCCAACCCGACGGCCTGACATGGAAGAGCAGAGCCGCTTCAGCGAGACAGTCAAGGACCTCCTCGAGGGGGGGCGCGAGGAGCGGCTTGCCCAGCTCCTGGAAGAGGCGCATCCCACGGACGTAGCGCGGACACTCCGGGAACTGCCGACGGCGGAGCAGACCCGGCTGTTTCGCCTCTTGAACCGGGAGCAGGCCGGGGCGGTCCTCCACGAGATGGATGACCAGACCGTCGTCGAGCTGGTGCGGGCGCTGGACGAGGTGGAGCTCTCCGGGATCCTGGACCGGATGCCCGCGGACAATGCGGCCGAGATCGTGGACGAGCTACCCGCGGAGCAGGCCGAGAAGGTCCTGGACCTCATGAAGGAGGAGCAGGCCGAGGAGGTCCAGGAACTCCTCGAGTACGGCGAGAAGACCGCGGGCCGCATCATGTCCCCGCGCTTCGTGGCCGTGCACGAGGAGGCGAGCGTGGCCCAGGCCATCGAGCACGTGCGCAAGGCGGCCTCGGCGGAGCAGGCCTTCTACCTCTACGTGGTGGACGACCACGACCACCTGGTCGGCGTGGTCCCGTTCCGTCGTCTGATCACCGCCGACCCCGCTACTCCCGTGAAGCTGATCCGTGAGGAAGAGGTGGTCAGCGTCACCCCGGACACCGACCAAGAGGAAGTGGCCCGGCAGGTGGCGAAGTACAACCTCCTCGCGGTCCCGGTGGTGAATCAAAGCCGGAAGCTCCTGGGTACCATCACCGTGGATGACGTCATCGACATCATCCAGGAGGAGGCGACCGAAGACATCCACCGGCTGGCGGGCGTCGCGGCCGACGAGACCGTCTTCGATCCGCCCCGAGCCGTCTTCACCAAGCGCCTCCTCTGGCGCCTCGTCAACCTGGCCACCGCCATTTTGGCCGCGTCAGTGATCGGCCTCTTCGAGGAGTCAATCCAATCCCTGGCGATGCTAGCCGTGTTCATGCCGATCGTGGCCTCCATGGGCGGTATCTCGACCACCCAGACCGCCACGGTCGTAATTCGAGGACTGGCGCTCGGCGACATGACAGCGGCCCACCTCTGGCGGGTGCTCAGAAAGGAGCTCTCGCTCGCCCTCACCACCGGCGCGGCCAACGGCCTGGTGATGATGGCGATTGCGTATCTCTGGAAAGGGCAGTTCCTCTTGAGCTTGATCCTCGGCGTTGCCCTCCTCTTCAACATGCTCGTGGCGGCTGTGGTCGGAGTGCTGATCCCTCTGTCGCTCAAGACCTTCCGGATCGACCCGGCCATCGCCTCCAGCGTCATCATCACGACCTTTACCGACGTCTTCGGGTTCTTCTCGTTCCTCGGCCTCGCCACCCTCCTCATCAAGTTTCTGCTCTAGGGGTCAGAAAAACCCGCTTGGCAAGCCCGGAGCGGTGTGGTAAAAGAGACGAGTCCTCTGGCGGGAACAGCAGTGACGCAGGACCAGCCTCGGCATTGAACGCAGAGGAGGGTCAGATCGGTGGACGCGGCGTTGGAGAAGAGGCAGGTCAAACGCGCGTACGCACTTTATTCCCCGGTTTACGACCTCCTCTTCGACTGGATCTTCCACCCCGGTCGCCAGGCTGCTGTCAAGTTCCTCGACATCCAGCCCGGAGACCGGATCCTTGAGGTCGGCATCGGCACCGGCCTCAACCTCTCGCTCTACCCTCCCGACTGCGAGCTCGTTGGTATCGACATCTCCGAGCGCATGCTGGAGAAGGCCCAGGCCAAGATCGAGGAGCTCGGATTGAGCAACGTCACGCTCAAGGTGATGGACGCGGGGGCCACAGACTTCGCCGACAACGAGTTCGACCGGGCCCTGGCCACGTACGTGATCAGCGCGGTCCCCGACCCCGTTGGAGTCCTCCGCGAGATGCGGCGGGTAGTCAAGGCCGGCGGAACTCTGGTCATTCTCAACCACTTCCGGAGCGAGAAGTTGCTGGTCGGGGACCTTGAGGATCTCCTGGCCCCGGTCTGCACCCGCTTGGGTTGGCGGTCCAACCTGGCCCTGGAGCCGTTGCTCCGGGAGGTTGGCCTGACCCCCGACCTCATCACCAAGGTGAATCTCTTCAACGGCTGGCGCCTGATCCGCTGCGTCAACCGGAAGTAGCCCGATCCCCTGCCTCACCCCCAAAGGCCAACCCGCGTGCCCGCCAGCGGACCGCGAGTCAACCGGAAGTAGCGCCATCCCCCGACGCCTCGCCTGGCTCGGCCTCGCCCTCGTCCTCGCGCTCCCCGCCCTTGCGGGAGGCCGAACTGTGGCTGCCACGAGCCTCTTTCTCGCTGAGTTTCTCACTGACAGGCGTCTTCCTGCCCTCTCAGCACTGACCCCGGCGCCGCTCACCGAGCCGCTGGCTGTGGAAGTCATCGTCGCTGATCTCTACCAGCCAGTCCGCTTCACCACACCATCCCCCTTGGTGCTGGTCCACGGCCTCTCCCCAGAGGGGAAGGACAACCGAGAGCTGCGCCAGGCAGCTCAACTTCTGGCGCGCGCTGGCTTTGCGGTGGCGGTCCCAACCATCCTGGGGCTCACTGCGCTCCGGATTCGGCCCGAGGACGCCGAGCCCGTCGTCGCGGCCATCCAGACGGTGACGGAGCGGATACGGGCGCGCTCGGTGGCTGTCGTCGGCGTGAGCGTTGGGGCAGGACCAGCGCTCCTGGCCGCCGCAGACCCGCGAGTAGCGGACCAGGTGGGGGTGGTCCTGAGCCTCGGCGGCTACGCCTCGACCGTGGAGCTGCTGAGGTATTTTCTGACCGGCCACTACGGCTTCGAGGCAGTGGCTGGCCGCGCCGCGCCCAACCCGGAAGGGGCACGCCTCTTCCTCCGGGCTAACCTAGACCTCGTTGAGAACTCCGGAGACCGGACCCGGCTTGCCGCTTGGCTCGACACTCCCGGCGCCCCGGTTCCGCGAGGGCTCTCAGCTGAGGGAGCGACCATCGCGGCGCTCGTGGAGAACCGCGACCCTACCCGGGTGGAGCCGCTGATCGATGCCTTGCCGCCAGCCTTGCGACAGCTCCTCGACACGCTCTCGCCAGAACGGGTCATCCCGAGGCTTAAGGCGCGGCTCATCCTCGTTCACGGCCGAAACGACCCCACCGTGCCCTTTACCGAGAGCCTCCGGCTCGCCGAGGCGGCCAGGCGCGGGGGGGTGCAGACGCGCCTCACGATCGTGGGAGTGGTGGAACATGTGGAGGCCGGAGAGGGCCAGCCCCTCTCGAGGGGACGGCTCCTAGAGTTAGCGCATCTCTGGACCGCGGCTTATGACCTGCTCAACTTACATTAAGAGCCTGTCAAGCCATTTGTGAATGTCACCGGGTGGGAGATCGTCGCGCCGTTTGAGA
>CAYFIG010000016.1:5997-15847 GCA_964342905.1 uncultured bacterium | reverse complement strand
CCCACGCGGTTCACCCGCTCTGGCTGGACGGAGATCTCCAGGTGCCAGTGGTAGTCCTCCGCAACGGTTGCCCACTCCTCCTGAAGGAGCTTGGAGGCCAGGTTGGGAGCCGTATGAAGAGTCATCTCGAAGGATGGATCCCCGAAGCCCCGGCAGAGGGCCTGGAAGTACCCGGACAAGGCCTGCGCCAGGTCGGAAGCGGCCTCGGGCGAGATGGCCTCGAAGGCGAAATGGTGCTGGCGGGGCACGATCCAGGTCTCCAGCGGCGCGCGCGCGACGTAGGGAACCAGGAAGAGAAAAAACGGCGTGAGCCGTACCACCCGTTCTTCGGCTAGAACCTCCTGGCGGAGGATGTCGCAGAAGACGCACCGGCGCTTGTAGCGGTAGTATTCCCGTGACTCCTGGAGCTCCCGGCGAACCTCGTCGAAGATAATAGGGATGGCGGTCACCCTCGAATACGGGTGGGTGATCCGCGATCCGGACTTCTTGTAGCGGCGGGTGACCAGGATATCCCGTATCCGGCTGTCGCGCTTGAGATCCTGAATCCGGTCCCGGTACATCCAGAGGACCTGCTCGATCTGTTCCTCTCCCATGGTGGCCAGAGAGTCGTCGTGGCTTGGGCTCTCGATGACCAGCTCGCTGGCGCCGCGCGGAGTGATCTTGTCGTACACCCCGACACCCTCGCGGAGCAGCTCCGACTCCACGCGGAAGAACGGGTTGGCCTCGGGAATCACCCGCACCTGCCAACCCGGGCTATTCGGCGCCGATCCCTCCTTCCGGTAGGCCGCGATCTCGGGCGGCGTCAACAGTTCGTTCCCGGGGCAGAACGGACACTCCGCTCCCGGCTGCGGGACCGCGCCACGAGAGCGCACCAGCACCCACTGTCCTCGTGTGGGATCTTTTCTCAGCTCACTCACAGGGTCCCCTCTAGGGTTTCTCCACCTGACGCTTGAGCTTCCTCAGGTGCTGGCGAGCCACGTCCACCCAGTCCTTCTCCGCTGGTAACTGGGATGCCACGGCGATGTAATGCTCCCAGTGACCGATCGCCTCGCGGGGATCCACTTTTTCATAGACCAGCGCCAGGTTGTAGAGGGCGCCCGTGTGTCTCGCGTCCACCTCCACCACCTTCCGGTATTCCGCAATGGCGTCCTGATAGAGCCCCTTCTCCTCGTAGATCTCTCCCAGCCCCATGTGCGCTTCGAGAAACTGCGGGTCCAGCTCAATGGCCGTCTTGTAGGCCTTCACGGCCTCATAGTACAGTCCCTTCTCCGAGTAATAGATCTTCCCTAGGCTCAGGTGGACCTTCGGCGTGGCGGGATTGTAGGAAAGCGCTCGCTGGTACGCTGCCACCGCCCCATCCACATCCCCCTTGGCCGCCTTGGCGTCCCCCAGGCCGGCGTAGGCCTCCGCGTAGAAGGGCCGAAGCTCGAGCGCCTTCTGATAGGCCTCCACGGCCTGGTCATGAAGCCGGCGCGGCGCGGACAGGAACAGATCGCCAAGCGCCTTGAACGGCTCAGGGTAAGTCGGGTCCAACTGGATCGCGGCTCGAAACTGGGCCGCGGCCTTCCAGCGGTTCCCCAAGGCTTGGTGAACCATTCCGAGGAAATACTGGGCGACGGCGAAGTTGGGATCCAGCTCCACAGCCCTGGCGAGAAGATCAGCAGCAGCCTCGTTTCCCTCCTGGGTCTCCTTCAGCGCGGCCAGCTCGCCCCTCACAAACGCTTCGAAAGCGGAGAGTGAGGGTGTGGGGCGGGCAACCTTCCGGATCCGCGCGACCTCGTCGTCGCTCAAGGAAATCCGGAAGGCGCGCAAGTAAGCCAGCGGAATAACGGGGAGCCGATCGAGAAGTTCCCCCTCTGGCACCGTGAGGACCTCGAGCGTCTTTCCCTCCCCTCCCCCGCTCTGAAGCTCAACATAGCGGGGCTGAACCACCAGGGCGCCCGAGTCTCGTTGGATCTTGCCGTACAAGGCCACGTCCGCCTTTAAGCCTCTGGCCGCAGCAAGGATCGCCGGCTCTCCCCAGAGGTGCGGCTCACCGAACCTGGCCAGGCGTATGCGGTCAACCTGGACGAAGGCGGGATGCTGGGCCAGGGCCAGGGAGAGGATCAGAGCCATGCCTTCTCCAAGCCATCGTTCCTCCCGCGAACTCTCAGGCGTCGAGTACGGGAAAATCAGGACGCGCCGCGGCTTCACGGTCTCGGCGGCCTGGGCGGAGAGCGCGGAGACGATCAGAATGGCGGAGCCTGCCCAAACCACCCAGCGACCTCGACCCTCACGTCTCATTCTGAATTCCTCTCTTGGGCTCCCGCCCGCCGAACCGGCTGACAAGCCGACTGAGGAACCCCGGACCGATCCGTCTCAGCGCGATCTCCGGCAGGAGCATCACCGCCACGACCCCCACCAACCACGGCCAGAGTTCTACGGCAAGCCGGGATCGCCGACGAGCCTGGAGAAAGACATCCCTGGGCTGGCTCAGCGCCGCGCCACCGGTGATCTCGGCCAGCTCGCGAAGCAGCGTTTCGTCCACCCCGAGGTCCCTGAACTCTTGGGCATACGGTACCACGAGGCCGAGGAGCTGGGAGCCGACCATCTGTTCCTCCCGCCGCTCGGCCATCCCCGCCAGATACACTCCCTCCTGGGAGGCGGGGAAACGGCCCTGGTATCGACCGGGTGCCACCTGCTCAAGCTCGACGACGGTTCGCTGCTTGTCAGGAGGCACGACGCCGAGCTGCGTGTCCAGGAAGTTGAGGAACTCACCTTTGGCGTCGATTGCCTCCACGCTCACCTCGCCCATCCCGTGGCGCCGCTCCACGCTGGCCACGGTGTCGCTCCGGCTCCCCGTGCGGAGCGTCCACCGCGTGAGCTGGGCCCAGAACTTGTTGAAGTCCCGCCAGCGGAGCCAGAGCACCGCCCACTTGGCCTTCGCGTCCGAGGTGAACGCGGCCGTGCGGCCCAGGCCGTAGCGCCAGACAGCCAGGAGCGGATCTTCCTGGGGCGTCATGAGGAGCATCTCGGCCGTCCCCTTGAGCGTGGTTCCCACGTAGCCGCCCAGAGGCGGCGCGCTCCCCCAGTCGATGTCCTGAATCGCTTCGTGGGAACCCCCGGTCACCCGAGGGCGGAAGGGCTGTTCGATGAGCAAAGCCTTCGAGACCAGCTGGGTCTCCAGGGTGAAGATTCGGGGGATGGTCTGGGTGTCCTCGGTGTAGTAGAAACGGCCCCGTCCCCACTTCGCGATGTCGAACATGAGCTGGACGTCGGCGTCCTTGCCGATCGCGACCGTGGACACGGTGATCTTGTCCTTGGCCATCTTCTGGACCAGCCCGGCGAAGTTTCCCCGGGTCATCTGGCCGTCGGAGAGGAAAATCACGTGTTTCAGGAGCGCCGGGCGCTGGAAGAGCACCAGGTAGCCATCCTTGAGCGCCGGGTAGCCGTCGGTGCCGCCACCCGCTTTAATCGTGGCGATGGCATGATGGATCCCCGACTTGTTTCGCGCCGGCGTCAGGGGCGCGTCCCAGACGAACTCGGTGTCCCAGCTCATCACTCCCACTTCGTTCCGCTCGTCCAAAAGGTCCACCACCAGGTGGGCTGCCTCTTTGGCGATGTCCAGCTTGGTCACCTTCTCGTCGGTGGACATGGCCATGGAGCCTGACCGGTCGATGGAGAGGACCACCGCGAGGCTGGGGACCTCAATCTTCTGCTTCACCTCCATCGTGACAGGCAGCGTCTCCTCGATGGGAGTGCGATAGTAGCCGCCCAACCCGAAGCTCTCCTCGCCCCCCACCATGATGAGCCCGCCTCCGTAGTCCCGCACGTAGTCGCGGATGGATTCCATCTGCCTCTTGGTGAGCTTCAGGGAGGAGACGTTTGAGAGAATGAGCCCGTCGAATCTCTGGAGACCCGGCAGGTTCTTGGGAATGTTCTCCGCCGCTACGACCTCCACGTCGATATGCTGGGAGCGGAGTGCGGCGGAGAGGGCCTGCGCGTGGGTTTGGTCCCGCTCGGCGAGCAACACTCGGGGCCGACCCCGGACCACCACGGTCCCCACTGCGCGGTTGTTCTCGTCGATGGTGTCTCCCTCCACCTCGATGGCGGCCTGGTAGACGTGGATGCCGCTCTGCTCCAGGGTCTGCCGGTAAGTGAAGACGTTTTTGCCAGGGCTGAGCCGCACCACCTGGGAGCCCAGAAACTCGCCGTTCCTGAACAGGGAGAGGCGTCCCTCGGTCTCGCGCTGGCTCCAGGTCACCACTTTGGCATACAACGGCTCGCCGAACTTCACCTCCTGGGGGAGGAGCACGGACTCCACCACCACTTCCTGGGGGAACGTCAGAGGGAGCGGGACATAGTAGATGTCCGCGCCTATCCCTTTTGCAGCCTGGGCGGAAGCCAATGCGCTGCCGGAGTTCTGGCGACCATCGGTGAGGAGGACCAGCCGGTCGGCCTGCCCGGGTGGAAGGATCGAAAGCGCGAGATGGATGGCCTGGGCGATGTCGGTCCCCCGTCCAGGCGGTTGAGACCGGGGACGCTCCAGCTTCGGTTTGGGCTGAAGCGGCTGGTCCACCACCGCCTCCTGGCCGAAGACGATCAGGGCCGCCTGGTCCCCGTCCTTCATGGCGGAGAGCGCCTGGGTGATGAAGCGATAGGCAGTCTCCCGTGCAGCCAGGCTCACGCTGTCCGAGACGTCCAGCAGAAAGGCCACGTTGAGGTGATCCGCCCAGCGGGGGATCTGCGGGCGAAGCAGCGAGAGGAGCAGGAGCACCACGAGCAGTGAGCGGAGGCCGAGGGCCCAGCGATCTCCGATTCCTGCCGGCATGCGCAGCCGACCGCCGGATTGGCGGCGCCAGTAGAGGAACCCCTCGAGGATCAGGATCGTAAGGGCCAGCAGGACGAATATCGGCCACAGCTCGCGCTGGACCGGCACTGACGCCGTCGGGGTACCCGCCGGTGCCCGGGGTGCCGGGAGCGGTCGCGGCGTGAGGTCCGACTCCTCGGCGCTCATCAGGTTGACCGCTATCGGCGTTTCGCCCTTCGGGGTGGCAACCGTGTAAATTCCTACCTGATCGGTCTCGGTGAAGCTCACCAGCCCGCGCGTCACCGGGGCTTTCACCGTCCGGCCCGACGGCGTTTTCACCGTAGCGGTGTCCACCCCGTACTCCACGGGAAGCAGGATCGGCTGGCCGACCTGAAGCTGGAGGTCAGACTGATCCAACCCAGCCGGATGGAGCCAGCGCAGGCTGTTAGAGAGGATGAGCGGGAAGGCCACGCGGAGCGGAAGGTCGGTCCGGAACAGGTCAAAGCCGACGAAGACCGCTTTGCGACGAGGCTCCTCAAGCGCGTACAACACGGGACCACCCACCGCCTCGATAAGGGCCCTGCCGGCAGCCAGGGGACGCACCCGGAGCGCGTCCTGGATGGCCACCTTCGAAACGTCGATGTGGCGCATGATGGGGTGGGAGCGATCCCAGTCCATGATCACCGGCTGCTCGATGCGCCCCAGGATCTCCAAGGGGACGTCGGGTGGGGAGGTGTTGACGAGCACGTACCGCCCCGGCCCAAGCCTGGCTGGGCTCACGCTATCCAGCACGACTACGTCGAACCGTTCCATCCCACCCTGGTAGGCGTCCGGGGTCCGCACCTCTAACATGACTTGCGGGTCAACCCGGAGAGCCTTTTCCAGGAAGAGATTCCCCGGGCTCACCAGCAGGACCCGCATCTGGCGCGGTGGAGGGATCACCGCGTAGGCCACGTTGTCGGCGGCGAGGTCGTCGGCGAGGTTCAGTCGGACCCGCACCACGCCGCCCCCCTGGTGGCTGAACGGGATGATCACCGAGCGCCGGACGTCGGGGGCCAGGGTGAGAGGTGTCTCAGCGACGGGCTGGTCGCCCAAGGCCAGGGTGAGGGTGAAGCCCTGGGGTTCCGCCGTGTAGTTGACCACTGAAAGGAACGCCTGATAGTCGAAGGCGCCATAGTAGGTCTTCCTGACCGCGAGGTTGGTGATCCCCACGTTTCGGCCGCGGGTTCCTACCCCCACCCAGTGGACGCGCGAGTCGTTCGTATCCTTGGCCGCACGCACGTCCGGGAGCGCGCCATCGGTGAAGACGTGGATCTCCGCCCGCGGATCCTGCGCCGTCAGCGACCGCGCCGTCCGGATCGCTTCGAGGACCCGGTTGGGAAGGTCGCGGGCTTGAGCCGCCTTGATGGCCGCCTTGATTCGCTCGCGGTCCCGCGTGAATCCGACGAGCACCCGGGGCTGGATCCCCGCCTCGATCACCATCACCTCGGCGCCTTGGCCGAGTCGACCAACCATCGCCAGGGCCTCGCGCTGGGCCGCGGCGAATCGCGAGGGTGCCACATCGGCGGCCTTCATGGAGGCGGAGCTGTCCAGGATCACCACCACCCGTTGGGCGCCGTGCCCCAGAACGGTGACGGCAGGGCGGGCCAGCGCCAGCGTAAGGGCCGCGAGGGCGAGAACCTGGAGGATCAGGAGCGGATCCCGCTGGAGCCGCTGGAAAAACGCTGACGCCTCCCGGTCCCTGAGCACGGCCTCCCACAGGAGCAGGCTCGACACCCGGAACTCCCGCCGGCGCGCCTTCAGGAAGTAGAGAAGCACGAGCGGGAGAGAAAGCGAGAAGAGGAAGAAGGCGAGCGGAGACAGGAAGTTCATGCGAGCAGGAGCCCTTTGAGCTGTTTCAGGACGACCGCCTCCAGGGGCGCGTCGGTGACCACTCGGTGGTAGCTCACCTCGTTGGCGTTGCAGAAGGCCTCAGCCTGGTCCAGGAACTGGCGAAGCCGCCTGCGGTACTGGCGAAGGGCCTCGTGGTCCAGGGTAAGCTCCCGCGTCTCTCCGGTTTCGGCGTCCACCAGGCGGAGGTCACCGCCGAAGGTGGGGTCCAACTCCGCGGGAGCCAGCATGTGGATCACGTGGACATCGAAGCGCCGCTCGAGCAGTGCGCGGAGCCCTGACTCATAGCCGGATGGATCCATGAGGTCGGAGATCAGGACCGCCAGCCCCGGATCCCTGGCCCGGAGGGCGTAGCTGGTGAGCCCCTCGTTGAGCCCCGTGGTGCCGCCAGGACGAAGCCTGAGCAGAAATTCTACGAGCGGGAGGAACTGGTTTCGGCCGCGGGTGGGCGACCATCCCTCTGCCACCCGCTCCCTCACAGCGGACGTGCCGACATGCTCCAGGTTCACGAGGCCCACGAAGCCCAGGGCCGCCGCCAACCGGACGCCGTAGTCGAACTTCGTGGGCGCCCCGTAGTCCATCGAGGCCGAGGCATCGAGGAGCAGGTGGAGGCACAGGTCCTCCTCATCCACGAAGAGCTTGAGGTAGAGCCGGTCCAGCCGGCCGTAGATGTTCCAGTCCACGTAGCGGAGGTCATCCCCCACCCCGTAGGGACGATAATCGCAAAACTCGACGCTGATCCCTTTGCGGGGGCTCTTCCGCTCCCCTCTCACGCGGCCCTTAAAGGTCCGCTTAGAGGCGAGGGTCAGGCGCTCAAGCCGGGGAAGAAACTCGCTGGGGAAGAGCGTTTCTATCCCGGCGTAGGCCAATGACTATCGCTCCTCGAGGGCCTGGAAATACTCCTTGACCTGGGTTTGGTATTCCCGCGGGACCTGCTCGTGGGCCAGGGCTTCCTCCATCATCTTCCGATACCGGGAAAAGACCGCAAAGTACTGAAGCCGCGAGGGGACCGTGGCGCCGCGACCGAGCAGGTTGGTGTCGAAGCCCTCCTTGCGCCCGGCGCGGCCTTCCCCCTCGACTCCCGCGTCGTATGGGGTCGCCTGGAGCCGCTTCGAGGCATCGCCTTTGGGGTTAGGGCTTCGGCCCGTACCCGGGAGCAAACCCCCGAAGGTTCCAAGGTCATCCTCGAATTCGCCGGCCCCGCGACCATCTCGATCCCGGCCTCGGCCCCCCCGTCGCTCGTCCTCTCGGCCGCCACGCAGGAACTTCCCCTCCCTGTTGCGTTCCTCAAGCGCGCGCATCTTGGAGAGCGCGCGCTCCATGGCCTCCAGGGCCCGGTCGGTCTGCCCCATATCGAGCGCGTCCATCCCCTCCCCGGTGTCGCCGCCCCAGTCGCCACCTTTCCGACCCATTCGCTCCATCTCCCGCAGGAGCTCCCGGAGCTTCTCCGGGGAGATCTGATCCGGCCGGAGCCCGCCGGAGAGGGCTTTCATCTTCTGGAAGACCATCTTGTACTGGCTCTTGGTGAAGTCGCGCTGGAGGTCTGGAAGCCGGTCCACCTGCTCGAGCATCCGGATCCGGTCGTCACCCTTCTTGAGAAAGCTGGTGAAATCGGGCAGGTAGCTGCCAAGGGACGTGTCCTTGAAGCGGGCCGAGAGATCGCCGCGCTGATGCTTGGAGGCTCCAGACTGGCCGAGGGTGAAGTCCCGCTCCATGATCTCGGCCCGCTGAAGCGGATCCCGCTTGCCTCCCCTGGGAGGCTCTTCGGAGGCAAGCTTCCCCGCCTGCTCGACGGCGGCGTCAACCGCTTCGGTGGCCGGGGAGAAGTCGGGGAGCACGCCGGTGGGGAGTGGCACCGGGGGGGCCAGGGTAAGCGCTAAGGCCAGGAGCACGGGAAGCGGGAACAGCTTGGCCTCCCGCGGCCACAGACGGGGCACCACACTCCTTGCGTCCAATCCCTCAACCCTCGCCGTGGCGTCAGCCAGGAGCGCCTTCACCAGCGGTGGTCGGTCTGATCGAACGCTCCACTCCAGGGCGGTGGCGACGCGGTCCTGAAGTCCGAACGCGCGGTCTACGAGGCGAGCCGCTTCGGCGGCCGGGAGCCTCCAGAGGAGACCGGTGAGAGCGCCAACGCCGGCGCCTAGACAAGTCAAGGCGAAGGCCACGAACGGAGCGGCAGTGCCGAGAACCTCCTTGAGGAGCAGGGGAATACACCCCGCGACCGCGCCGACAAACGCCCCCCGGAACGCGTAGTACTCGGCCCGCCGTCGGCGGAGCTGACGGCTAGCGGAACCCACGACCCGCTCAAGAACGGCTGTCTCTGCCAGCATTGTCTTCTGCCTCCCCAGGCGGTCGAACGGTTAGCGGAGAAACACCTCCTTGCTCCCGAGGCTTTGGTTCTCGGCGCTCTGCACCACCTGGCCGATAAGGTGTTCTACATCCACTCCCTCCGCCTCCCCCTCGAAGTTCAGGATGATCCGGTGCCGGAGCGCGGGCAGGGTCATGGCGCGGAGATCTTCCACGCTGACGTTATACCGCCCTTCCGCCAGCGCCCGCACCTTGGCGCCGAGGATGAGGGCCTGGGCGCCGCGGGGGCTTGAGCCGTAACGGACGAAGCGACGCGTGGCCTCAGGGGCGTGCTCCCATTTGGGATGGGTGGCCAGGACAATGAGGGAGGCCAGCTCTCGGACGTGGGAGGCCACCGGCACTTCGCGGACGAGCTCGCGGTAGGCAAGCACTGCGGGCCCGGACATAATCCGATGGACCCTGGCCTCCCGGGGGCGGGTGGTCCGGTCGATGATCTCGTTCAGCTCCTCGAGCGCGGGGTACTGTACCCGGATCTTGAGCAAAAAGCGGTCAAGCTGGGCTTCGGGGAGCGGGTAGGTCCCCTCCATCTCAATGGGGTTCTGAGTGGCAAGGACGAAGAACGGGGCAGGAAGCGGGTTGGAGACCCCCGAAACCGTGACCGTGCCCTCCTGCATCCCCTCCAGGAGGGCCGACTGGGTCTTGGGAGTCGCCCGGTTCACCTCGTCGGCAAGGAGGATATGGCCGAAGATCGGTCCCTTCTGGAACTGGAAGTGCTTTCGCCCCGCGGCGTCCTCCACGATCATGTTGGTGCCGATCACGTCGGCAGGCATGAGGTCGGGCGTGAACTGGATCCGGGAGAAGGAG
>CAYFIG010000016.1:0-5987 GCA_964342905.1 uncultured bacterium | reverse complement strand
GAGCGTTTTGATCAGCAGGGTTTTGCCGAGGCCTGGCACCCCCTCGAGCAGGACGTGTCCTCCGGCGAAGAGCCCGACCAGGACGTCGGTGATGACGTCGTCGTGCCCGACGATCACCTTCTGAACTTCAGCTTTGAGTGTCTGAAACGCCCCGCGAAACTCTTGGACCCGCTCTTCCTGCCCCATCCGAGGCTCCTTTTCCACGTCGGGTGCTCAGCGAAAAGTGCCACGTATGCCGTTTAGACACAATTGCTGTCCATTATGAGGGGCCATGCTTATAAAAAACAACATAAAGTCTCCACCGCTAAAAGCCTAAGCAATATTTATACCAGGTTACCCCTACAACCCTACCATATCTCTTGTCTCTTGCGCCCGAACGCGAAAACAGGTGAATCCCTGAGTCGAAAGGGGAGAAACCCCGGCGTCACCTCGTTGACGGGGCCGGCGCCAGCCGATGATACTGGGCCAGGTAACTCTCAGCCTCGCTTTCGGGGGGGTAGAGCGCCCGAACGCGAGCCTGCCCCGTCAGCCCGAGCCGCCGCCGAAGTTCTGGATCCTCCAGAAGCCGGGTCGCCTTAGCCTCAAACTCTTCCGGCCCTGAGAAGAGGAATCCCGTGACACCGTCCTCGACCAGCGAGCGGTTCCCCTCGATAGCTGAGGCCAGGACCGGCCGGCCACAGGCCAAGGCCTCGAGGACAGAGTTGGCCATGCCGCCCTCCGAGAGGGAGCAGTTGAGTACCACGTCCACGGTCGCCAGGAGCGACCGCATCTGCCCGTGGGGCACGGTGCCCAGGTAGGCCGCCCACCGCCGCTCCGCAAGGGCGCTCAACAGTCGTTCCCCTTCTCCAGGATCAAGAATAGGGCCAGCGTAGACGAGCCTGAGAGAGGGGAAGCGCGGCACGAGGCGGTCGAAGGATGCCAGCGGGAAGAGCGGGTTCTTCACCATCCGGATTCCAGCCGGGAAGAGGAAGGTGACGGCATCCGGGGGGAGTCCGAGCCGCTCGGCAAGGGGATAAGGGGGCCACTCCTCGAGCCGCACGCTCTGAGGAACCACCATCAGCTTGGCCTGTAGGTCAGGGAGCGCGCTTGCCAGCTTCATCCTCATGCTATCGTGAAAAACTGCGATCGCGGAGGCGCCCTCGAGGACTCGCCGGACCGTCTGGGCCCGCTCGGGATCAAAGAGATCGTGGTTGCCGTCGGTCCCCGTGATAGTGACAAGCAGAGACACCTCAAGTGTTCTCGCCACCCTGAGCGCCAGAGGTCCCACCCGGAAGGCGTGGAAGGCGTGGATCAGCGTGGGGCGGTACGCCTCCACCTCCGCTTCCACCCGGGTTTCAGGGATGACGGACAAATCCCAGACATTCAGCTCCATCCCGCGCTCGCGGAGGCCCCGCGCGACCCGGTTCACCGTGATGGCGTTGCCGCGGATCGAGGGGAAGTCAAAGGGGGTCAAGAGCGCGACGCGCAAGGGCATAGTGCGTTCAAGCCTACTTCGAACCGTGCGGCAAGGCAATCACCTGCTGTGGAATCCACCAGGCTGCGAGATGGTGACGCCAGACCGCCAGGTGGAGGATCTGGAGGGGCGGCACATCGGATGTCCTTGACGTCCTCCGTTGCTCTGCCTATAATCCTGCAACGTTGCACGACCGAACTATTCGGCACTGATGGCGAAGCAGTAAGGAGGGATCTCCCATGAAAGAGTTTGAACTTGAGGGTGTGCTGGCTCGCGACGCGAACACGATGGAGTGGTTGCCCCTGAAGGAGACTCCCGGATTTGGCGGCGTGAACATCCCCGGCGTCTGGTGCAAGTACTTCGGCGAGGGCGACAAGGGCCCCTGGGTGTACCTGGTGAAGCACGACCCCGGCACCCGTGTCGAGCGCCACACGCACAACGGCAACGTGATCCATTACGTCTTCGAAGGCGAGTGGATCCTGGGCAATCAGCGGAAGGGACCAGGCTGGTTCCACTACGAGCAAAAGGGACTCCGCTATGGTCCGATCGTGTCGGGGGAAAAGGGCAGCGTCTTCTTGGCGATTTACGACAGCCGTCCCGATTTTATTTCCTGAGCGTCGGTACGTCCACGAGCAGAGCAGTCACCGTCGACGCAAACTACTCTAGCCAACGAGGTCGGACGCTGCGGAATAGGGCTCGCCGGACATCATCGCGCCCGTGGCTCAGCGGACCGGTCTAACGGCAACGGGAAAGGTGGCCATGACCTCGGAGCAGCGGTTATTAGGGGCGTTGGAGGCCGTGCAGACGGAAGCGGTGGACCTCCTCGCGACCCTCGTGCGGTTTGAGACCGATAACCCGCCCGGCGGCAACGAAGCGCCGGCCCAGCACTGGGTCGCCGAGCGGATGCAGAAGCTGGGGATGGAGGTGGATCTGTTCGACGCGCTCCCGGGGCGGCCCAACGCGGTGGGTGTGTGGAAAGGGACAGGAGGCGGGCGCTCGGTCATCCTGAATGGCCATATCGACGTGGCCGAAGTGCGCCAGCGTGCTCTCTGGGCACGCGATCCCTTTGATCCAGTGGTCGAAGGGCGAACCATGTACGGACGAGGCACATCCGACATGAAGTCCGCGTTAGCCGCCTACCTGTTCGTCGTGCAGCAGTTGCAGGCGGCAGGAGTGAGACTTCGGGGCGATGTGATCATCCAGAGCGTCATGGGCGAGGAAGCTGGTGAACCGGGCGCGCGCGCGTGCACCGAGCGGGGCTCCCGCGCGGACTTCGCGATCGTTGGGGAAGCGACGCGGGCCCGGCAGGTGCTGGCAGCCGTGGGCACCATGAACCTCCGCATCACGATCCGGAGCCCCTACACCCTCCACCTTCATGCCCGGCGCCTGGCGTTGCATGCTGGCGGCGGCCTCGAGGGGGCAAATTGTCTGGAAAAGATGGCTACCCGCATCATTCCCGCCCTCAACGATCTCGAGCGGGAGTGGACGGTTTTCAAGCGGCACCCAGCAATCCCACCCGCGCAGACCCTCATTAACCCGTTTGCGATCCGGGGCGGCGGTAACCCCTTCTTCTTGCCGGACGAGTGCACGCTGCAGGTGATCGTGCTCTACCTTCCCAATGAGTCCAGCGACGAGGTCCGCCAGCAAGTGGAAGACCAGATCAGGCGAGTCGCCGAGCTGGACCCGTGGCTTCGGAAGTATCCGCCGCAGGTGGAGTGGGATCCGGCTGAATACCCCATCGCCTTCCTCCCCTCAGACGTGGATCCGGAACACCCCGGTGTCCGCACCCTGCTGGAAGCCGGTCAAGCGGTGATGGGCGAGCCCATCCAGATCGGAGGCGGGCGGGGAGCGATCTGCGATTCAGGATGGATCGCTCAAGGCGGAACCCCCACAGTGGTCTGGGGTCCCGGGGACATATACTGGGCTCACCGCATCGACGAGCGGGTTGACCTTGACGACGTCCTGGCCTACGCCAAGGTGCTCGCGCTGTTCCTGCTGCGCTGGTGCGGGGCGGCGACGTGAGCCGGTGAGTTTCGAGCGCGCACTCGCGGCTGCGCCGTGGGTAAGGAGGACGCCAGTGTGGTCTAACGGCAAGAAGGTCGCGGTTGCCTTGTCCTTCGATTTTGACGCAGAATCCCTGTGGTTCGAGACCTTCAAGATGTCCACCCCTTCTCCGTTGTCACGCGGCGAGTACGGCGCGCGGGTGGGAGTCCACAAGGTGCTCGCTCTGCTGGACAAGTACCGGATTCCCGCTACGTTCTTCATTCCTGCCTGGGTTGCCGAGACCTACCCCGAGCACTGCAAGGAAATCGCCGGGCGGGGACACGAGATTGGCTACCACGGCTACTACCACGAAAGCGTTGTGGGGATGCGGATGGAGAAGGAGCGGGACCTGATGCAACGCGGAATGGCGGTGCTGGAGCGGATCACCGGGCAGACACCCCAGGGCAACCGGTCGGTGCCATTCGATCTGGGACCCAATACCGCAAAGCTTTTGCAGGAGCTTGGATACGTCTACGACAGCAGCATGATGGGGGCGGACAACCCGTACTGGGTCAAGATCGACGGGCGGGAGAGCCGCATCGTCGAACTGCCGGTGGCCTGGGAGCTGGACGACGCTCCCTTCTTCATCTTCAGTTATTTCCCGTACATGTCCGGCCTCTGGTCGGCCGACCATGTCTACACCATCTGGAAGCAGGAGTTCGACGGCGCGTACGAAGAGGATGGCCTGTTCCTCTTGACCATGCATCCCCAGCTCATCGGCCGACGCTCGCGCCTCGCCATGCTGGAGCGACTCATCAAGTACATCAACCAGCATGAGGGCGTCTGGTGGGCCCGGCATCTGGATGTGGCCCAGGACTGGCTGAAGCAGCCCGGCCGATCGTAACACGGGTTCACCGTCAGCGCGCGGCGAGGTATGAACGCGGAAATCAAGCCGCCTCAGTCGGGTTCGCGGCCAACATTATCTGGGGAAGTACGGGGCCCGGGCGCCATCGTGTCATCGAGGAAAGCCCACTGCTCCGGTCGGATCCGGCTGTTAATCAGGGCGCTCCACGTTGCCACGACAAAGGGTACCAGGTAGGTCAATGGCACCTTCCAGATCAGGCTGGGGCGCCAGCCGTCATGGAGCAAGAGGTCTGCCTGATTGATGGCGACCAAAATCGTCCCGACCAAAAAGGCGATCAGGAGAGACCGCCGCAGCATCGGACGATGCCTGATCGCGCAGCTCCGGCATTTGAACACCATCCCGTCCGACGTTCGGAATTGAAACACGCTGCCGCGCCCCAACGGGCGGGCGCAGTGAGCGCATTGAGCCACGCTCATCCACCGCGGACGCGGGGATTGAAATCCGGCTCGAGCTGAAGCGCGTCGGCGATCTTGGTAACGGTATTAAAGCACTGGACCACCTCGATGGCCTCCGTGAGCCCCTGCTCGGAGAGCCCAAGGCGCCGAACCTCCCGAAGATGGAAGTCCACCCCATAGTCCGACTTGGCGGTGAGGGAGGCGGCCAGAGCCAGGACCTCCTTCATGAACCGGTCGAGCTTCCGGTCGGTGAACGCCTCGCGGGTCGCGGCCCAGTAGTCCTGGAAGAAGCCGACCTCCCGTGCCATCCAGCGGAAGATCGCCGGAGGCCGGTCCATCGCATAAAAGGTCATGATCTCGTCGTAGACCACCTTCACCTCCGGTGACGCGTCGCCGGGGTCGATCGGTGGGAGCAGCGGCGTTCGGGAGGACGGGGAAAAGTCGAGAGGCAGACGGAGGCCATCGGCCACCGAGTTGAGCCCGTGAGTGATCCCCGCCACATACGCGACCTCGTACCAGATCGCATCGTCGGCAAGGCCTTGCAGCTTCCCGGCTGCGCTGTGGGCGACCGTTCAGTACGCGCAGACATTGATGGCGCTCACGATGGCCGCGATCAGCTCCTTCTGGGCTCGAGTGAGCGCGCCGTCCACCATGGCACGGCGCGAGGCGCTTCCATACGGCCGACCGAACTCGGGAATCACCCGGAGAACCCGACCCATCTTGGGAACAAAATCGATCTTGAACCACGCTTTTGTGGCTTCGTGGAATTTCTGATCTTCGGGAGGGAACTCGTGCGCCTCCGGGATGCGAACAATCTCCATCGTTGGCCTCCTTCTCGGGCGTTAGTGCTCCAGGTCGGTCTTCAAGGACTCGTTGATGCGATTGGTGAAGTTGGCCGTGGCCACCGTCGCGGCGAGCTCTACAAGCTCCCGGTCCGAGAACTGCTTCTTGAGCTCCGCGTGAAGCGCCGCGTCCGTATCTACCGTGGTGGTCAGCTGCTCGGCATAGCGGATGACCAGCCGCTCCAGCTCGCTATAGGCCGGGTTCGCGGCGTAGGTCGCGAGCCCGTCGATCTGCGTCTTCGTGAGCCCCACCCTCTGCCCGAGGGTCGTGTGGTGGGTGAATCAGTAGTGGCAGCGGTTGAGCTGGGACGTCTTGAGGTAGGCCAGCTCCCGGAGCTTGGGATCCAGCTTCAGCTCCCGGAGCGCCCCGCCGAGGCCCAGGTATCCGG
>CAYFIG010000015.1:7830-15907 GCA_964342905.1 uncultured bacterium | reverse complement strand
TGGAGCAGCTTCTCCAGCACGGCCTGGTCGAAGAGGATATCCGAGTAGAGGAAGAGGAACCGACCCTCGAGCTCGGGCTCGGCGGTAAACAGCGAGGAGAGCTCCCCGGTCTCCTCGTAGCGGTCGTTGTCGTAGTACCGGATACCGGGGACGGTGACCTGTTCCTTCCGGTACCCTCGCACGACCACCACGTCGTGGATCCCGCAGGCCCGGAGCGTCTCGAGCTGTCGCTCCAGGACGCTTCGACCCTTAATCTCCAGGAGACATTTGGGCCGGTCCTCGGTGAGAGGCAGGAGGGATTTGCCAGACCCGGCAGCGATGATGACGGCGCGCACCCGGTTGGCGTCTGCGGGAAGGAACTCGGTCTCGTAGGCCTTGAACTCGGAGACCCCGACTAGCCGGTAAATCTCCTCCAACGGAACCGTGTGCGGCGTCGCCGCCTCCAGATGCCGGGTCCGCGCCAGGACCGCCAGCGTTTCCTGCATTCCCTTCACGGCGCCCCGGAGGATCTGGTTGGCGAAGATAACCAGCTTGACGCCGGCGGCCTCAAGCTCCTCGAAGCGAACCGACGGGTAGAGGGTGGGGACCACGACAATCGGGGTCTCGCGTTCCCAGCGCCGCATGAACTCCAGCACCTCCGCGGGCGTTGGCGCTTTGGAGTGCATGAGGATCATGTCCGCACCGGCCTCGGCGTAGGCATGGGCGCGCTTGAGCGCCTCCGCCATCCCCCAGCCGGCAATCAGCGCCTCGGTACGCGCGATGACGACAAAGTCGGGGTTCCGCTGAACCCGCTTGGCCGCCCTGATCTTGCCGGCGTGCTCCGCCACCGTCGCCAGCTCCCGCCGCACACCCGGGTACAGGCTGCACCGCTTGGGGAAGACGTTGTCTTCGATGGAGATTCCGGCGATTCCCGCCTTCTCGTACTCCTCCACGGTTCGCATCACGTTGATCGCGTTTCCGTATCCGTTGTCGCAGTCGGCGATCACCGGGATGCTGACCGCGTCGTTGACGTATCGCGCGACCTCCAGGTTCTCGGTCATCGTGAGGAGGTTGACGTCGGGCATGGCCCGCTGGGCTGCCGAGACGGTGAAGCTGGACGCCCAGACCAGCGGGAACCCGGCGGCCTCGATGAGCCGGGCACTGAGGGCGTCGTGAGCACCAACCGCCACCAGCGCGCCTGGCTGCCTCAGGAGGACCCGGAACTTGGCTGGCTTTGTCATTGTTGCTGTTTTTTGGTGGCCCGTTTGGTCTTTGCCTCTTCCTCGAATGTGAACTCGTCCTGCTTGGCCCTCATCTTTTTGACCAGCTCCTGGTAGGTGGAGGTTTGGATGATCTTGTTGAACTGGGTGCGGTAGTTGGAGATGAGGCTCACGCCCTCGATGGAGAGGTCGAAGACAAGCCAGCGCTCCCCGCGACGGAGCAGCCGGTAGTCGATAGGGACTTCGGAGCCTTGCTTGGTGATGATTTTGGTCTTCACGGTGACCAGATCCCCGTCGAGGGCTTCGCCTATGTAGTGAATCTTCTCGCCCCCGTACAGCTCGATCTTGGAGATATACGAGCGCTCCAGCAGGTCGCCAAAAAGCTTGACGAACTCCTCCTGCTCTTTGTCTGTCCGGTTCTGCCAGTGGCGGG
Organism: uncultured bacterium; assembly: GCA_964342905.1. Taxonomy (GTDB): domain Bacteria; phylum Methylomirabilota; class Methylomirabilia; order Rokubacteriales; family CSP1-6; genus CAYFIG01. The sequence goes on along the minus strand of CAYFIG010000015.1, from coordinate 14,275 downwards.
CGAGGGACCGCCTGGCGGTCTCGGCGAAGTCGAAGATGTCATTGGCGACCTTCCGGACGGCGGCTCGGCGCTCCTTCCCCTTATTGTCCAGCTTCAGGGCCGGATCCTCCAGAATCTTGATCACCTTGTCGATGGAGCCCTTGAGCTGGTCCGTGGGTGCCCCTGCCCAGGCCTGACCGACAAAGAGGGCGAGGAGTCCGGCGAGGACGAGGATCAGACACCGGTTACGAATCATCGACTGACCTCCGCTGTGAGCAATCCCTTCCACTCAGCCACCAGCGCGCGAATCTCTTCCACGTCGCGTCCCGCCGCGTTGTCAAGCCGCGCGAGCCCCAACCGGTAGTTGAAGACGGCCTGGAAGTATTCGGCCCGGGTCTTCGCCATGGCCTCGACTGCATCGGCCACGTCCCTGGCCTCGCCGATCCCCAGGTCGAAGTTGGCCAGCGCGGTCACCACCCACTTCTTCGCGCTTTCGAAGGCGCGGGCCAGCGCCTGCACGTTTTGCCGCGCCTCCTGAAGCTCAAGGTAGGTCTTCTGCACCTGCAGGGGGATCCCTTCACTGGCGAGGGATTTGAGAGCCTCGAGCTTGTCCACCTCGGCCTGGGCTTCACGGACCTTTCCGGCAGTGATCCCGAAATCCAGGTCGTACTTGAGGCCCAGCACGGGTCCCACAAACGCGTGACGCAAGGGGTCCTGAACGAAGGCGTTCTCGAGGATCCGGTCGCGGTTCGGAGCGTAGGCAACAGAGCCCTGGATTCCGAAGAAGACTGTGGGCCAGTAGCGGGCGCGCTCGGCCTCCACCAGGGCCTTCTTGGCCTTGATTCCTTCACGGAGCTGGGCGAACTCCGGCCGCTTCTCCCTCGCCTCCTGGATGAAGACCTCCACCGGCGGCACGTCTCTCAGGTCAGGGGTCAGCTTCGCTTCGGCCGCCTCCACGTCCGTGCTCGGATCCAGACCGGTCCAGGTGCGGAGCGCCTCCTTGGCAACCGCGATCCCGCGGTCCGCCAGGTTGAGGTTCTTCTCCAGCTCTCCCTGAAACGTGCGGAGCTTGAAGAGATCCTGCTCCGACGCATAGCCACCTTCCAGGAGGATCTCCAGGCGGTCGGTCGCGTTGAGCAGCTGCTCGTTTAGGTCCCCCAAAAGCGCCTTCAGCTCCTTGAACAGCAGGAGCCCATGGTAGGCCTCCCGCACTCGGAGCGCCACCTCGGTGGCGGTCTTGTCCACCCCGGCCTTCTGGGCGTTGACCCCATGCTCTGCTGCGGCCCGGAGGTTCGAGATGAGCCCGAACGTGTAGATCGGCTGGATCAGGAAGAAGTCGACCCGGCCGAAGATCGAGGTGACCGCCCCTTCCCGGACGTTGAGAGACTTCAGCTCCTTGGAGAGCCCCGATGAGTCCTGGCGCTCTGCCTCGGGGGAGAGCCCGATGGCGCCGAGAGAAGTGATCTGGGGAAACCTGGCGGCGTCCGCCTGCTGCTTTTTCCCGAGGAGGGCTTCCACATCGAAGGTTGTGGACTTGACCTCCGGGCTCCGGGCCACCGCCATCTTCACGGCGTCGCGGAGCGTGAGTACCACCCGCTTCAACTTGGCTTCCTGGCCGTAGGCCACGGGAACCAGCCCCGCTAGGAGCAGGACCAGCAGGCCCCCCAAGCCTCCTCCAAGCGCGCGGAGTGTCGCCATAGTGCGCTGAGCCTCTTCACACCTTCCCGAAGATGTATTTGGAGAGCAGCTCCTCGAAATCCACCGGCGCCTCTACCTCTCGGATGCGCCCATTGGGCGGGATCAGTCGATCTGAGCCGCCCGGGTTGATCCGGACGTACTTTTCGCCGATCAGCCCCTTCGTCTTGATGGAGGCGATGGAATCCTCCTGGAGCTTGACCCCGGGGTGGATTCGCATGCTGACCCGCGCCTGGTAGTCCGCCAGGGTGATGGCCTCCACGCGACCGACCTCCACCCCCGCAATTTCCACCGTCGAGCCAGGCTTGAGGCCCCCGACGGACGGGAAGTCCGCTGTCACAAAATATCCCCGTCCTCCCAGGAGCTCAACGCGTCCCAGTTTAATCGAAAGGTAGCTTAAAGCCAAGACGCCAATGATGACGAAGACCCCGACACCGAGCTCCAGCGCCGATCGACGCATCTTCAGCTCCTCTTATTCTGAGCCGTTGCCCGCCACCCGCTTCGGATGAGGGATAAGGTGTTAGGTCGGCCGGATTGGGCCCTCAATCTCCCCCCGGATGAACTGCTGGACTACCGGATTCGGTGAGGCCTGAATCGTCTCTGGCACCCCGGCTTCCACGATCACCCCATCGTGAAGCATGGCCGCCCGCTGGGCGATCTGGAAGATTTCGGGAATCTCGTGACTCACCACGATGGCGGTGAAGCGAAACTTCCGGTGGAGATCGAGGATCAGGTGGTGGATGGCGTTGACCAGTACCGGATCGAGCCCGGTCGTAGGCTCGTCAAAAAAGACGATCTCTGGCTCCGTAATCAAGGCGCGGGCGATCGCCACGCGCTTTTTCATCCCGCCCGAGATCTCGGCTGGATACTTGTGACCCATTCCGGCCAGTCCGACCTGGGCCAGCTTCTCCTCCACCCGTGCGGCCACCTCTCGGACGGGGAGCCGCTTCTTCTCCCGGAGAGGGAACGCCACGTTGTCGAATACCGTCATGGAGTCAAAGAGCGCCCCACCCTGAAACACGACACCGTAGCGCTCGCGGATCCGGTCCAGTGCGCGCCGTCGAAGACGCGTGATATCGGTGCCATCTACCAGGACCCGGCCCGTGTCAGGCCGGATGAGCCCGAGGAGGTGCCTGAGGAACACCGTCTTGCCGCCGCCGCTCCGGCCGATGATGATCATGATCTCCCCGGTGGCGACCTCCAGGGAGAGGCCGCGGAGGACCGGCTGGCCGTCGAATGATTTGTAGAGGTTCTCGGCGCGGATCACGGAAGCACGGAACCCATAAAGTAATCCCAGACCAGGATCAGCACCGAGGAGAGGACGACGGCTTGCGTGGTCGCTCGGGAAACGCCCTCAGCGCCGTGCCCCGAGTAGTAGCCCTTGTAGGTTGAGACCCAAGTCACGATAACCCCGAAGCTCAGGGACTTCCAGAATCCGGTCATGATGTCCTGCATGTCTACGAAGGTTTGCATCTCCCCGAAGTAGGTCCCTGCGGAGAGTCCCAAAAGCTTGACCCCAACCAGGTAGCCCCCGAAAATTCCCACCACGTCAAAGATGGCGGTCAGGAGCGGGAAGGTGATGAGGCCCGCCACGATCACGGGAACGATCAGATAGCGGAACGGGTTCAGCGCCATCACGGTGAGGGCGTCGATCTGCTCGGAGATCCGCATGATCCCGATCTCAGCGGTCAGCGCCGACCCTGCCCGCCCCGTCACCATCAGGGCGGAGAGGACAGGGCCCAGCTCCCGGATCAGCGTGAGAGCCACCGCCGGGCCGAGAAAGGCTTCGGAGCCGAACCGGGAGAGGGTGAGGAACACCTGCAGCCCCAGCACCATCCCGGTGAAGGCGCCGGTGAGGACGATGACCGAGAGGGACCGGAAGCCGATGAAGTGAATCCGCTGGAGCAGCTGCCGTCCTTTGAAGGGCGGGATGAAGGTCCAGGCCACCACCCGTCCTAGGAAGAGCCCGAAGCGGCCCAAGGAGTGTACGCGGTCGAGGGAGATCCGGCCCAGGGACTCGACAGGGGTGAGGAGAGCGGTTGCGCCGCGCTCGTTCATCTGCAGGTCTGGCGATAGACCCCCAGCGCCCACAGGGGGAAGTACTTCGCGTAGTAGTGGTACTTGAGGTAGAAGACCTGGGGGAACCCTGTGCCGTTCCAGTAGCGGTCCTCCCAAAACCCGTCGTCCCGCTGGGTCTCGATCAGGTATCGGATTCCACGCTCGACGCCCGCGCCCGAGGTGCGCCCGCGGGCGACCAGGCTGAGCAACGCCCACGCCGTCTGGCTCGGCGTCGAAGGGCCCACCCCAGCCAGGGAGCGGTCCGCATAGCTCTCGCAGCCCTCGCCCCAGCCACCGTCGGGATTCTGCTCGGCCTGGAGCCAGTCGAGCGCCTTCTGGACATAGAGCTGTGAGAGATTCTCGCCGATGGCCCGGAGGCCCCGGAGCACTGACCAGGTGCCGTAGATGTAGTTGACTCCCCAGCGTCCGTACCACGGCCCGCTCGGGTGTTGGGCGCGTTTCAGGAATTCGATCCCTCTCCGGGCGGCGGGGAAGTCGCGCCCGTAGCCGAGGGTGCCGAGAGCCTCTAGCCCTCGCCCGGTGAGGTCCTCAGTGGAGGGATCCAAGAGTGCCCCATGGTCAGCGAAGGGGATGTAGTTGAGGATGAGCCGGTTGTTGTCAGCGTCGAAGGATCCCCACCCCCCGTCGGTTCCCTGCATGCCGAGGACCCAGTGGAGCCCCCGTTCCAGAGCTACGCGCTTCGCGTCCGGGTCCAGGCCCTGGATGTTCTGAAGCGCGATCATGACCATCCCGGTGTCGTCCAGATCGGGGTAGAAATCGTTCCCGTACTGAAATGGCCAACCTCCCGGCTCGACGAGCGGCCGCTTCACCTGCCAGTCGCCGGCCGCGAGCACCTGCTTGTTGAGGAGCCACTCCCCGGCCCGGACGAGCGCCGGGTGATCGGCGGGCAAACCCGACTCGATCAGCGCGTTGACCGCGAGTGCAGCGTCCCACACCGGCGAGAGGCAAGGCTGGTAGTGAACCGCATCCGGGGTCTCAACGGCTAGCGCCTCGATTTCCTTGAGCTGGCCCCGGATCAGCGGGTGGTCGTCAGGATACCCAAGGCACCGCAGGGCGAGGATCGCGTTGGCCATGGCGGGGAAGATGCCGCCAAGCCCGCCGGGCACCGCCAGACGGGATTCGAGCCATTGGCGGGCTGCGTCCAAGGCGCGAGCGCGGAAGGGACGGGGCTTCCATCGCGCCCAGGCCTTGAGGACATCGTCCACAGTGATGAAGAAGTTTTTCCAGAAGCAGGCCTTGAGCGAGAACGGCCGCGGCATGCGAGGGAAGCGGAGCCGGGCGCGCTCCCTCGGCGCGGGCCAGAGCTCATCGAGCCCGAGGGGTGGCGGGAGTGGCTTCACCGGACGCTTGTCCATGAGGATGAGGAGCGGGACCATGACCGTCCGCGACCAATAGGAGATTTCATAGATGTTGAAGTACCACCAGCGGGGCAGCAGCATGATCTCCACCGGCATGGCCGGCACCGCTGACCACGGATATTCGCCGAACAGGGCCAGCGTGATCTTGGTGAAGACGTTGGCTTTGACCGGGCCGCCCAACTTCCTGATCAGCTGACGCGCAGCGACCATGGCTGGATCGTCAAACGGAACGCCAGCGAGCTTCAGAGCGAAATACGCTTTAATGGTCGCTGACAAATTGGCGCGGTCGCCTTCGAACAGGTTCCAACCGCCGTCGGGGAGCTGCCGGGATCTGAGGTAGACCACCGCCTTGGCCTCTCGCTCCCGGTCCACCTGGTCCAGCAGGTGGCAGAGCAACAGGTACTCGGAGGTAATGGTGCTGTCGGCCTCCAGCTCACCCACCCAGTGGCCATCCCCGGCCTGGGCACGGAGGAGGGAAGCCTGAGCCCGTTCGATGGCTGCGTCAACGGTTGAACGGTGCAGCGTCGCCGTGAGCATCGAAGTCTGATCCTATCACAGGGCAGAGAAGATGAACAATACGCTTGAAAAGTTCGATTGTTTTAGGTACTGTGCCTGTCGAAGTGTCTGGACCACCTCATGAATGACGTCCTTCCGCTTCTTCTGAACACTGTGCTCCTTCGGCCCTACGTTTTTGGGTTCCTGGCTGTTTATCTCCTGGCGGCCACCCGGGACCTCGGGGGCCGGGGCGCCATGGTCTTCACCGGCTGGGCCTGGGCCGTGGCCTTTGCGGCCGAGTACTCTTCGATCCGCACGGGTATCCCCTTTGGTCTCTACCACTATACCGAATCGACGCGGGGTCAAGAGCTTTACCTGGCCAATGTGCCGTTCATGGACTCCCTTTCCTTCACGTTCCTGGCGTACGCGGCCTTCGCGGTGGCACGGCTCGTCCTGAACCGAAGTCGGGGCTTCCCGGTCGTGGTCCTGTCTGGCGTCTTGATGATGCTGCTCGATGTGGTGATCGATCCGCTGGCGGTTCGGGGAGACCGTTGGTTCCTGGGGCGGATTTTCTACTACCCCGAGGGCGGGGTTTACTTCGGCGTGCCGCTCTCCAATTTCCTCGGATGGGCGGTGGTGGGCTGGGTCATCGCAGGCGGCTACTCCTGGTGTGTGGCGCCCAAGGATCGACCGTCCCGGCTGAAGCCGCTCCTGGGCGCCGCCCTGTACTATGGCGTCCTGGCCTTCAACCTGGCCGTCACCTGGTGGATCGGCGAATTCCTCCTCCTCGGCGCAGGAACCCTCGTCCACGCCGCCGCGGTGCTCCTGCTGTGGATCGC